>NZ_CP136759.1:2805000-2954085 GCF_032931615.1 Palleronia sp. LCG004 | reverse complement strand
GCCCGCATCGTGAAACGGCCGAGACTGCCCCAAGGCATGTATTGCACGAGCGTCACCGGGTCCGACGAATGTCGGGCCAACAGTTCTCTCGCGAATTTTGTCATGGACATGCCTGTCGACTGGCCCTTCCGCGACGCCGCACCAAAGCGGTGCTAAAAAAGGCGTCGGACGGCCGTTTCGACAGTAGGTTTCCAGAGCGGGTTTGTTAAGTCGTGTCCCTTGCTCCGGACGGCTTACGCCACCTCATGCCCCCCCAGATCGTGAATCGCAGGGCCAAGTTAGCAAGCCGGTTCGGACCGCCGCAACTGCTCAATCGGGATTGACTCGGGGATAGTCGGGCCCGAATCCTTTAGCCCTTTGAAAGGACGTGAATTCTATTTTTGCGCGAATCTCTTTGTCTCAAATCTACCTCGACAGGCAGACGAGAACGAAAAAGGCACGCCTGAGCGTGCCTGTTTCATGATCGGTTTTTTGAGCCGCAAGACGCTCAGCCGAGCGCCTTCACGCGGGAGGCCAGACGCGACATTTTCCGCGACGCGGTGTTCTGGTGGAACACGCCCTTCGTCACGCCACGCATGAGCTCGGGCTGCGCGAGTCTCAGGGCCGTCGTCGCGGCTTCCTTGTCGCCCGACGCGATCGCCTCTTCGACGCGACGCAGGAACGTGCGGATGCGCGAGCGGCGCGCCTTGTTGATGTCGTAACGCTTGACGTTCTGCCGTGCGCGCTTCTTCGACTGGATCGTATTCGCCATGCTGTACCTTCCTTCGGGTCGTCTCGAAATGCGTTGTCGCGCGGAACGACCCGAAGCCCCGTCACTCGACGGGACGATCCGACCTTGGCGGGTCTCACGCGCATGTAGAAGTGCCCTTTAGGCGAATTCCCCCGCCCGGTAAAGAGCCCGGCGCGATCTATTTGTCGCGGAACTGTGCTTCGCGCTTCTCGAGGAAGGCCTGCATCCCCTCGGTCTGGTCCTCGGTCGCGAAAAGCGACTGGAAGAGCCGCCTTTCGTGCAGCAGACCCTCGGAGAGGGTCGTCTCGTAGCTGCGGTTGACCGCCTCCTTCACCGCCATCGTGGCGAGCATGGATTTCTCGGTGATCTTCTGCGCGGTCGCCATCACCTCTTCCATGAGCTTCTTGGCGGGCACCACCCGGCTGACGAGGCCCGAACGCTCGGCCTCCTCGGCATCCATGAAGCGGCCGGTCAGGTGCATTTCCATTGCCTTCGACTTGCCCACGAACCGCGTCAGGCGCTGCGTCCCGCCGATGCCCGCGACCACGCCCAGATTGATCTCGGGCTGGCCGAACTTGGCCGTGTCGGCCGCGATGATGAAGTCGCACATCATGGCAAGCTCGCACCCGCCGCCCAGCGCATATCCCGCGACGGCCGCGATGATCGGTTTGCGGCAGGCCTCGATCCGGGCGACCTCGGGCCCGAAGAGGTCCGATCCGAAGACGTCGACGAAGCTCTTCTCGGCCATCTCCTTGATGTCGGCACCGGCCGCGAAGGCCTTCTCCGATCCGGTGATGACGATGCAGCGGACCTTCTCGTTCTCGTCCGCCTCGCCAAGAGCCTGGCCGAGCTCGGCCAGAAGCCCCGCATTCAGCGCATTCATCGCGTCGGGGCGGTTCAGGCGGATCAGTGCCACGTGGTCGTCGATCTCGACGACGATGCTCTTGAAGGCCATGTAAATCGCTTTCGCTGTTGCGTCAGGGGCAAAGCCTTAACAGCCGCGCTGCGCCGTTCAAGCTATCTTTGGCAACGCGGACAGTGAAAAGTCGACCGCCCCGACTGCGTGAAACGCTGCACGATCCCGTCGCACCCCTCGGTCACGCAAGGCACCCCCTCGCGGTCGTAGACCCGAAAGCCGTGCTGGAAATATCCGAGCGCGCCATCGGCCTGCCGGTAGTCGCGCAGCGACGAGCCGCCCGCCGCGATCGCCTCGTCGAGCGTGGCACGGATCACCGGGACGAGGGCGCGGACGCGGTGCGCCGCAATCCGCCCGGCCTTGCGCGCGGGCGCGATCCGCGCCCGGTGCAGCGCCTCGCAGACATAGATGTTGCCGAGCCCCGCGACGATTCTCTGGTCGAGAAGCGCGGATTTCACCGGCGTCATGCGGCCGCGGAACGCCGCGACGAGGTGGTCCTCGTCGAAGGCGTTGCCGAGCGGCTCGGGCCCGAGCCGCGACAGCAGCCAATGCTCCGCGAGGCGTTCCGTCGCGATCAGGTCCATCGCTCCGAAGCGGCGCGGATCGTTGAAGACGACGCGCGTGCCCGATGCCATGTGCAGCACGACGTGATCGTGCCGTTCGAGCCGGGAGGTTTCGCGGCGAAACCTCCCCAGCTGCGTCTCCTCGACGACCATGCGGCCCGACATGCCGAGATGGACGATCAGCGTCTCGCCCCGGTCGAGATGCAGAAGCAGGTATTTCGACCGTCGCCCCAGCGTGTCGATGCGCGCACCCGCCAGCCGTTCGGCCATTCCCTCGGGGAACGGCCAGCGCAGGTCCGGCCGCCGGATCTCGGCCCGTGCGATGACCTCTCCCGCCATGGCGGGTTCGAGCCCGCGACGGACTGTCTCGACTTCGGGCAATTCTGGCATAGAGGCTTTCTCCGGGCAGGCGTCTCGATATATCGAGACAAGGGCGTTACATGACAAGTCACGCATCCCCCGGAAGGACGGCACATGGACGAGAGCGGCGAGACGACCACCCATTTCGGCTATCAGACCGTACGGGAGGCCGAGAAGGCCGGCCGCGTGCATGGCGTCTTCTCGTCGGTGGCGTCGCGCTACGACGTGATGAACGACGTGATGTCGGGCGGCATCCATCGCCTCTGGAAGGATGCGATGATGGACTGGCTCGCGCCTCGTCCCGGCCAGCGCCTCCTCGACGTGGCGGGCGGCACCGGCGATGTCGCGTTCCGGTTCCTCAAGCGCGCGCCCCAGGCTTCGGCCGTGGTGCTCGACCTCACCGAGCCGATGCTCATCGAGGGCCGCAAGCGCGCCGAAGCCGAACGGATGGGCGAGCGGCTCGACTGGATCGTGGGCGACGCCATGGCGCTGCCGTTCGACGATCGCAGCTTCGACACCTACACGATCAGCTTCGGCATCAGGAACGTCACCCGCATCGCCGATGCGCTTTCCGAGGCCTATCGCGTGCTCAGGCCCGGCGGGCGGCTCATGGTGCTCGAATTCTCGCAGATCCCGAACGACATGATGCAGCGGATCTACGACCTCTACTCGTTCAACGTCATCCCGCGGATGGGCCAGATCATCGCGGGCGACCGCGACAGCTATCAGTACCTCGTCGAATCGATCCGCCGATTTCCCGATCAGGAAACCTTTGCGGGCATGATCCGAGAGGCGGGCTTCGACCAGGTCCGCTACCGGAACCTCTCGATGGGAATCGCCGCGCTGCATTCCGGCTGGAAGCTCTAGACTTGCGTGGCCCCCATAACATCTGGCGCCTGATTCGAACGGGCGCGACGCTCGAACGGACGGGCGCGATGACGGTCGTGCTCGACGCGTTCCAGGCTCCCGCCTCGCTCAGGATGGCGGCGCGCGTTCTCGGCTGGCCTTTTGCCTGGCTCGGCCATCCCGGCGACGAGACGCAGCCCCCCGCGACGCGCGCGCTCTCGGCGCTCGGGCCCGCCTACATCAAGTTCGGGCAGGTGCTTTCGACCCGGCCGGACGTCGTGGGCGACGAGGTCGCGGGCCAGCTCCGCGTCCTGCAGGACAAGCTGCCACCCTTCCCTCGCGACGAGGCGCTCGCGACGATCGCCTCCGAGCTCGGGATCGATCCCGACGAACTCTTCTCGCATTTCTCCGAACCCGTCGCCGCAGCCTCGATCGCGCAGGTCCACAAGGCCACGCTGCGCGCCACCGGCGAGGAGGTCGCGGTCAAGGTCCTGCGTCCGGGTATCGAACGCGCGTTCCAGAAGGATGTCGACGCGTTCTACCTTGCAGCCAAGGTGATCGACCTCCTGGCCCCGCAGGCGCGGCGGCTGAAGCCCATGGACGTGATCGAGCATTTCGAGGGCGTCGTATTGGGCGAGCTCGATCTGAGGATGGAAAGCTCGTCGGCCGCCGAATTCGCGGCCAACACGGCGACGGACGAGGGCTTCCGGGTGCCCCGCGTCGAATGGGGTGCGTCCTCGCGACGGGTCATGACGCTTGGCTGGGCGCACGGCATCTCGGCCAGCGACGTCGTCGCGATCGAGACCGCGGGCCACGACCGCCATGCGCTGGGCGAACGGGTGCTGCAGCTCTTTCTCAAACATGCGTTGCGCGACGGCTTCTTCCATGCCGACATGCATCAGGGGAATCTCAAGATCGGGGCTGACGGCGAGATCATCGCTCTCGATTTCGGAATCATGGGCCGGCTCGACGAATATACCCGCCGCGTCTATGCCGAGATCATCTACGGGTTCATCCGCAAGGATTACCGCCGCGTGGCAGAGGTCCATTTCGAGGCCGGCTACGTTCCTGCCGATCGCGACATCGACGATTTCGCCCGCGCGCTCCGCTCCGTCGGCGAGCCGATCTTCGGCATGGATGCCTCGCGCATCTCGATGGGACGGCTGCTGAGCTATCTCTTCGAGGTGACGGAGCGTTTCGGGATGGAGACGCGGACCGAGCTGATCCTGCTGCAGCGTACCATGGTCGTGGTCGAGGGCGTGGCCCGGTCTCTCAATCCGCAGATCAACATCTGGCGCGTCGCGCAGCCCGTCGTCGAGGATTACATCCGCGACAATGTCGGCCCGAAGGCCATGTTGCGCGACCTGAGCCGGACATTCGTGATCCTGTCGCGCTTCGGGCCCAAGCTGCCCGACATGGCCGAAAGCCTGCTCATGGCACAGTCGCAGTCGCGCATCGCGCCCGCCCCGCGCAGGATGCGCTGGCTCGCGGTCGGCGCGGGGTTCGGCGGATTCGTGGTCGCCGTGCTCGCGCTCGTCATCGGGGCGCTCTGAGCGCCGGGCGCGACCGTTCTCAGCTGCCGTCGCGCACGGCCGTGACGGAGGATGCCGCGATCTCCATCCCGCCATCGAAGGCCAGCATCGGACCGGTGGGTGAGGAACGCACCTCGGCGACCTTTGCATAGGCCGCCGGAGTCTCGCTCGCGACGAGGGTGCCATCCTCGAAGCTCTCGACCGTGAACTTGTAGGTCCCCATGACCGCAGCCTGGCCGTCGGTGCGCGTGCCGGACCATTGCGCCGGACCGCCGGCCTCGTCCACCTGGCGGCGATCCACCTCTCGGCCCAGCGCATCGTGCACCACCAGTTCGTGACGCGACCCGGCCACCGGAGGTTCGATCTGCAGGCGAATCGGCTGGCCTGTGTAACGCACGTCCATCGGCGCGCGGACATCCCGCCCGAGCCAGTTCGACACGGCCGTGAAATCGTCGCTGCCCCCGCTCGAGATCATCTTCTCGAGCAGCTCGTTCGTCCGCACCGATTGCTCCACGTTCGAGAACGTCGCGAGCTGCACCGCGAATTCCTCGGACTTCATCGGGTTGAGCGGATCCTGGTTGCGGATCTGCGCCGTCATCATCTTGAGGAACGTGTCGAAATCCGACGTGACCGAAGGCTTGCCGTCGGAATTCGCCGGGGCCGCGGGCGTCGCGTTCTGCCGCGAGATCGCTGGCGGGGCGGAGGTGATGTCCATCTTGGTGATCTCCTAGATCTTCATGTCGAGCCGGTCGAGGCCGGTCGAGGAACGCAAGGGGGCCGGTCGCGGCATGGCGATCTCGGGCATGAGGGGGGCACCGGCCGATCGAATGATCATGTCCTCGACCGTCGCAGCGGCCGGGCGGCCTTGGGAATTCTGCCCGAAGGACAGGTTCACATCGCCCATGTCGAGCTCGCGGAATGCCGATTCGAGCATGTCGCCGTTGCGCCGCAGCAGGTTCAGCGTGTCGTCCCGATCCGCGAGCACGACGATCTGGAACCCCGTATCGGTGCGCTGCATCGTGATCTTCACGCGACCGAGCTCTTCCGGCGACAGCGCCACTTCGATCAAGCCTGTATCGCGCCCGCGCACCGCCTCGGCGATCTGGGCCACCTGCGCCGCTGCCGGGCGTTCGGCCGCCATCGCGGCGGGGTGGAGGATCTGCTGCGATGCGGTCGTGCCGCGCGACGATCCGACCTCGGGTGCGAAGCCCGAATCGGCCGAACCGACCTCGCCCGCCGACGCGGCGACCGCCTCGATCGACGATCCGAAGCCGGGGTTCTGTGACAGCGTGATCTGCGGCGCGGCCTGCGGGCGGTCCGACGGGCGCGCCATCTCGACCCGCTCGGTCGCGGACGCAGATCCCGACGCGCCGAGGATGGGTATCTCTTCCACCGCGCTGTCGGGGCCACGGCGCGGGTCCGCCTCCGACGGTTTCGCCTCACCGGCGAGGGAGGCGAGAGCCAACCGCGCCTCGACCGCGGGTGCGATCGTCGGGGCGACAACGGCCGTCTGAGCCGCGGCGGGGGCACGACGGATACGGATCTCGGCGTCGGCCACAGGCCCGATCTCGGGTGCCTCGCCCCGAATCTCTGGCTGCGCCGGCGCGTCGGTCCGCGGGCCGGCCTGTGCGGCGGGGGCCTGTGCGACCAACGGTCCCGGTGGCACAGGTGCGACAGCTGCGCGTTCGACCCCCGAGGCCGCAGGCGTCGCCGTCTGGGCGGCGGTCGCATCCGCATCGTCCGGCCCGGAGACGGTGAGGATCGCCCCTTGACCGGACGCTGGTGCCCCTTCGGCTGCGCCCTTCGGCGTGCCGGTCTTCGCAATGCCGATCACGGGGGTGTCGGCTTTGGTGATGTCGCGCTCGACGCTCTCGGCGGATTCATCGACCGGCATAGCCAAGTCGGAGTTCGCAGCGGCAAGAACCATGTCGACGGGTTCCGTCGTTTCGGTCGGATCGGCGGTCTCGGTCGCTTCGAACTGCGAAAGGACCAGATCGACGAGGTCCTCACGGGAAATCTCGGCCGGATCGGCCTCGGACGGGTCGGGCTCGGCGGCCTCAACATCCTCGGACGCGTCCAGGGTGACCTCTTCCTCGGCCGAACTTTCTGTCGCGGCCGCTTCGGAAGTCTCCTCCTCGCCCGCGACGACCTCCTTCGAAGTGGGATCGACCGCGGCCGCGCGTTCCTCGCCCCGGGGTTCGCGCGAAAGATCCTCGATCATCCGTCCGAATCGACCATCCGACGATCGCGCGGGATCGAACGAAGCGGAGCGAGCCGGAATCTCCGGGCTCGAAAGCGTTTGGGCAATCTGGATCATGCGGGTCGCCTTCTACGAGTCGCAGCCCAGAATTCAGCAATTTACTTACCGTTTCTTTACCGCCGTCGCGTTTTCTGGGCGCCGAGGATCGCAAGGGACCCCCACATGATCGACACGATCTCGTCAGCCAGCATCAGGCCCGCCCCGAGCGCCGCGCGCATCGAGGAACTTCGCGACGTGGCCGAGCGCCTCGAGGCGTCGTTCCTGTCGGAAATGCTGAAGGAGGCCGGCCTCGGCGCTCTCGAGAGCGAGTTCGGAGGCGGCGTGGGCGAGGATCAGTTCATGTCCTTCATGCGCGACGAGCATGCCCGACAGGTCGTCGAATCGGGCGGTATCGGACTGGCCGAAACCCTTTTTCAAAGTCTTCTGAAGCGAGAGACCCGCAATGCTTGATTGGCGTATGACGAAACTGCTCAAATTACTCGCCCGCGAGCGCGACCTGCTGGTGGGCGGCGATCTAGTCGCCGCGGCGCAGCTCTCGCCCGAGAAGGAGCGTCTTGCCGAAAAGCTCGATTTCGCGCGGGCCGACAAGGGCGCGCTGCGACAATTGCACGACGCGGCCGAGCGCAACGAGCGGCTGATCGCCGCGGCCCGCGACGGCATCTCGGCCGCACGCGAGCGGTTGCGCCAGATCCGCCAAGGTCCGACCGTCCGCACATACAGCGCGACCGGTCTCAAGGAAACGATCCGGCCGATACAGACCAGCCTCCAGAAACGGGCCTGAACGCCTCACGATCGCGAAAGGGCGATTGCACGCGATCCAATCCTGCGGCTTTATCGCGCCCCGAAGGGGGCGCGATTTGCTTGATGCGCGTATCAGACCGTGGATCGACCCACCGCTCGACCGGATGGGCCGGATGCTGGCCCGCACCGGCATCGGCGCGGATGCGGTCACGCTCGGCGGGCTCGCCATCGGCCTCGGGGCCGCCTCCTGTGCTGCCGGCGGCGCGTTCGGCGCGGCACTGATCCTCGTTCTCGTGTCGCGGCTGGCCGACGGCCTCGACGGGGCGATCGCGCGCGCGACATCCAAGACCGATTTCGGCGGCTACCTCGATATCATCTCCGACTTCCTCTTCTACGGCGCGATCCCGCTGGCCTTCGCGATCCACGATCCGGCCGCGAACGCGCTGGCCGCGACGTTCCTCCTGTGCAGCTTCTACGTCAACGGAACCAGCTTCATGGGTTTCGCCCTGTTAGCCGAAAAACACGGCATCGAAACGGACGCGCAGGGCCAGAAATCGCTTTATTTCTCCAATGGCCTGCTCGAAGGGACCGAGACAATCGTGCTCTTCGTCCTCTTCTGCCTGTTGCCGGAATGGTTCGCGCCCCTTGCGTGGATCTTCGGCACGCTCTGTTTCGCGACGGCAATCCTGCGCGTCGCGGCCGCCCGCCAGATCTTCGCCCAACCCCGAAAAGGCCCCAACGCATGAAATTTCCGCTGATCGCCCTGACGCTCGCCTGGCCCGCCGCCCTCCTCGCGCAGCCGCAGCCCTCCGACTGGGAAGCGGTCCTCGCCGAGGCCGACGGCCAGACGGTGTACTGGAATGCCTGGGGCGGATCGACGGCGACGAACGATTACATCGCCTGGATCGGCGACCGCGTGGCCGAGTACGGCGTCACGCTGGAACACGTGAAGCTCGCCGATACGGCCGATGCCGTCACCCGGGTGCTGAGCGAACGCGAGGCCGGGCAGGACGACGGCGGCGCGATCGACCTCATCTGGATCAACGGCGAGAACTTCATCGCCATGAAGGAAGCGGGACTGCTGTTCGGCCCCTTCTCGACCGAGCTTCCGAATTATGCGTTCGTCTCGGACGACCCGGCCATCACCACGGATTTCGGGATGCCCGTCGACGGCATGGAAAGCCCCTGGGCCAAGGCGCAATTCGTCTTCATGTACGACAGCGCCGATACCGACGCCCCAGCAGACATGCAGGCGCTCCTCGACTGGACGGCAGAGAATCCCGGCCGCTTCACCTATCCGCAGCCGCCCGATTTCCTCGGGACCACGTTCCTGAAACAGGTCCTCGTGAGCCAGGCCGAGGATCCCACGGTCCTGTCGGACCCCATGGAGGAGGCCGATTTCGATACCGTCACCGCCCCGCTCTGGGAGTATCTCGACGCGCTTCGGCCCAATCTCTGGCGCGGCGGCGAGGCCTACCCGACGAGCGGTCCCGCGCAGTTCCAGCTGCTGACCGACGAGGAGATCGACATCGCGCCCAGCCTTTCGCCAAGCGAGGCATCGACGGCGATTGCCAACCTGCAGCTGCCCGAGAGCGTGCGCACCTTCGTCCCCGAGGGTGGCACGATCGGAAATGTGAGCTTCCTCGCCATCCCCTACAACTCGAGCGCCAAGGCCGGGGCGATGGTCGTCGCCAACGAGATCCTGTCGCCCGAAGCTCAACTTCGCGGTCAGGATCCGGAGGTACTTGGCTACGGCACCGTGCTCGACATGGGCGCGCTCGACCCCGAAATGCGGCAGGCTTTCGAGGATCTCGACCAGGGCATCGCGACGCTTTCGCCCGCCGAACTGGGCGAGGCGCTGCCCGAGCCGCATGCGAGCTGGGCGAGTGCGATCGAGGCGGAATGGATCGAGCGCTACGGCGCGCAGTAAGGCCCCGTGCTCCGGACGCTGCCGGCGCTGACGCTTCTGGCCATGCTCGGCCCGGTCGCCGCCGGGCTCTGGGGCGCGGTCCTGCCCGCCTTCGGTCATCTGCCGGCCGCGGGCTTCGAAGGGCCGTCGCTCGAAGCGTGGGAGCGGCTTTTTGGCTGGGCCGGAATCTGGCCCGCAAGCCTCCTGTCGGTCACGACGGGCTTCGCGGCGACGGGTCTGTCGCTGGTTATCGTGACGCTCATCACCGCGGGCTGGTGGGGCACGCGGCCCTTCGCATGGCTCGAACGGGCGCTGTCGCCGCTTCTGTCGGTGCCGCATGCGGCGGCGGCTTTCGGCATCGCGTTCCTCATTGCGCCGTCTGGATGGGCGATGCGCCTCGTCTCGCCATGGCTTACCGGGATGGAGCGGCCGCCGGATGTTCTCATCGTGGGCGATCCCTGGGGGGCGGCGATGGTGGCCGGCCTCGTCGCGAAGGAGGTGCCGTTCCTCCTTCTGATGACGCTGGCCGCCCTGGGCCAGGTCCGCGCGCGATCCTCGCTCTTCGTCGCGCGCAGCATGGGCTACGGCCGGATGAGCGCTTGGCTCAAGACCGTCTTTCCGGCGATCTACGCCCAGATCCGCCTGCCGGTATACGTCGTGCTCGCCTATTCGATGTCGGTCGTCGACGTGGCCCTGATCCTCGGCCCATCGACCCCCGCGACGCTGTCGGTGCAGATCGTACGCTGGATGTCGGACCCGGATCTCGCGATGCGCCTCGTCGCGAGCGCGGGTGCGCTCTGGCAACTCGCCCTCGTCATCGGCGCGCTCGCACTCTGGCGGCTGGGAGAGATCGTCGTGGCGCGGCGCGGCCTCGTCTGGGCGGCGGGCGGCAGCCGCGCCGCCTGGCTCGAATCGCTGAGGCCCCCGGCACTCGGGCTGGCGAGCCTTTCGGCGATCCTCGTGCTGGCGGGCCTCGCCATCCTCGCGCTCTGGTCCTTCGCCGGGATCTGGCGCTTCCCGGAGGCCCTGCCCGACGCGCTCACCCTGCGCAGCTGGTCACGCCATTCGGGCGGCCTCGGGCAGGCGCTGTCGGACACTGCCATGATCGCCATCTTGGCGACGGCGCTCGCCCTTGTCCTCACCATCGGATGCCTCGAGGCGGAATTCCGGCGCGACCGTCCCATCGGACGTACGGGGCTCTGGCTTCTCTACCTGCCGCTCATCGTGCCGCAGACGGCCTTCCTGCCGGGCCTCCAGACGCTGCTGCTGCGGGTCGGCGCGGATCGCGGCGCGGGGCCCGTCATCGCGGCGCACCTCGTCTTCGTGCTGCCTTACGTCTTCCTTTCGCTCGGGGATCCGTGGCGGGCATGGGACCGGCGGCAGGCCGTTGCGGCGGCGACGCTGGGCGCATCGCCCTTGCGCGTGCTTCTGGGCGTCCGTTTGCCCATGCTGCTGCGTCCGGTCCTCGTCGCGGGGGCCATCGGCATGGCGGTCAGCGTCGGGCAATACCTGCCGACATTGCTCATCGGCGGCGGACGGGTCGCCACACTCACGACAGAGGCCGTAGCACTCTCGTCGAGCGGCGACAGGCGCGCGATCGGTGTCTTCGGTATCGCCCAGACGCTCGCGGCGCTCCTGCCCTTTGCCCTTGCGACGATCGTGCCGCTCGTGCTCTGGCGACATCGCAGGGGGCTCCATGGCTAAGGGACTGACGCTCGACCGGGTCGAGATCCTGCTCGGGGGCACACCGCTTATCGCGATCGGCCGGCATGTCGCCCCGGGCGAGGTCCTGTCGATCATGGGGCCTTCGGGCGTGGGCAAATCGTCACTGCTCGCGTTTCTCATCGGCACCCTCGCCCCCGCCTTCGAGGCGCGGGGCCGTGTCCTGCTCGACGGGCAGGATATCGGCACCCTCCCGACCGAGCGGCGGCAGATCGGCATCCTTTTCCAGGACGACCTGCTGTTCCCGCATCTGAGCGTCGCCGGAAATCTGGGGTTCGGCCTGAGAGGCGGCGGCCGGACCGAGCGGCGCGACACGATCGAGCGCGCGCTCGACGAGGTGGGGCTGGCGGGGTTCGGTCCCCGCGATCCCGCCACGCTGTCGGGCGGTCAGCGCGCGCGCGTGGCGCTGATGCGGACGCTTCTCGCACGGCCGCGCGCGCTGCTTCTCGACGAAGCGTTCTCCCGTCTCGACGCGGCGCGGCGAGACGCCACGCGGGCGATGGTCTTCGCGACGGCCCGGGCGCGTGCGCTGCCCGTCATCATGGTCACCCACGACGCCGAGGACGCCCGCGCCGCGCAGGGTCCGATCATCCGCCTGAACTTTGAAACTTAAGCTAAAATGCCTGCGAAGTGCCCTCATGGCCTTAGCACTTCATTAGCTCTTGGAGGGGATAACACCCCTGTCCAGAAGGACGGAACCCCCGACCGGTTCCTTCAGCTCAGAATGGCTTTCCTGGCGGCCCGACAAAAGGCCGCCGATCAATTTTTGGCGCAAAAGCGCCTGCCTACGATAAGGAATAAGTTCATGACCAGCATTCTGACCAACAACGGCGCGATGACGGCTCTGCAAACCCTGCGTGCCACCAACAACAGCCTGGAAGCGACGCAAAACGAGATCGCAACCGGCAAGAAAGTCTCCTCGGCGAAAGACAATGCCGCGATCTGGGCCGTGTCCAAGACGATGGAAACCGACGTGTCGTCGTTCAAGGTCGTGAAGGACAGCCTCGGCGTCGCCGAGTCCACGGTGTCGACCGGTCTTGCCGGTGCGGAGCGTGTTGCCGACATCCTGACGCAAATGAAGGACCTCGCTGCCGGTGCCATGACCGACGGCACCGATTTCGGTAAGGTTCAGGCGCAGATGGCGAAGAAAGCCGAGGAACTGACCTCGGTGATCAACGGCACGCAGATGAACGGCATCAACCTGCTGAAAACCGATATCGGCAACGGCGGCGCGACGTTCTCTGCGCTGGCGTCGCTCGACCGCACGAACGGCACGGCCACGACGACGGCCAACACCATCACGGTGACGTCCGTCGATTTCGAGGCGGATATCGATCCCACCACGATCACCGGGATCACCGATGCCACGACCGCTGGTACCGCGCTCGGCGAAATCGAAGCCTTCCTTGAAGTGGCCATTGCTGGTGCCGCGACCCTGGGTTCGGCCGCCGAGAACATCAGCAGCCAGAAAGAGTTCATCGGTTCGCTGGCGAGCTCGCTGGAATCCGGTATCGGCTCGCTCGTCGATGCCGACATGGAAGAAGCCTCTGCCCGCCTGAAGGCGCTGCAGACCCAGCAGCAGCTGGGTGTCCAGTCGCTGTCGATCGCCAACCAGGCGCCCGGCGCGATCATGTCGCTCTTCCGCTAATAGCTCCCGGGCGGGGCGCGCCTGAACGGGCGCGCCCCGCTCTCCCCGTCTCGCATTACGTGGCAGCGACCACGCCCGTCTTAAAAAGGACAAGACGTGAACACATCCTTGATGGCAAAAAATGCCTACGCATCCAGCGACGCGCCGATCCGCACGGCGTCAAATCGGGAATACGATGCCTTCGCCAGGATCACTTCCGATCTGAAATCCGCGGATTCCTTCGTGGAAAAGGCGCATGCGCTTCAAAAGAACCGCGATCTGTGGAGCATCCTCGCCGCCGATCTGTCGAACGCCGCCAATGCCCTTCCCCCGGCCCTTCGCGCCGATATCCTGTCGCTTGCCGTCTTCACCGACAAGCACACGAGCAAGGTCCTGAAGGACAAGGCTCCGATCGACATCCTCATCGACATCAACACGACCATGATGCGCGGACTGCGCCAGCAGGGGGCACCGCGATGAGCGGCCTCGTCCTCAAGCTGGGACCGAACGAGCGTGTCCTGATCAACGGTGCCGTGATCGAGAACGGCAACCGCCGGTCCCGCCTCAACATCAAGACGCCCGGTGCGAACATCCTGCGCCTGCGCGACGCGATCCACCCCGACGAAGCGCAGACGCCGGTGCGCAAGCTGTGCTACGTCGCGCAGCTGGTCCTGTCGGGAGATCAGGACATGGCATTCGCACGCGTCGAACTTGCCAAGGGGATCAATCAGCTGATGGACGTCCTCAAGGACCCCGACAGCCGGATCGTCCTGGGCGAGGCGCTGAGTGCCGTGAAGGAAAATCAGCCCTATTACATCCTTAAATCGTTGCGCAAGCTCCTCCCGCTCGAGGATCGCCTGCTCGGAGTGGCAGCAGAATGACCTTCCAGCCCGTCGTTCCCTTCTCCGGCCCGACGGGCTGGTCGTTTCTGCAGCGCACCCGCGAAACGCAGCAGGAAGCGTTCCAGCAAAGCGCCGTGATCAAGCGCAACACCGATGCGTTCCGCGAGCGCATCGGCAAGATCGGCTCGGCCGAGGAACTGGTGAAGGATCGCCAACTGCTTGAAGTGGCCCTCGGGGCCTTCGGTCTAGACGAGGACATCAACAATAAGTTTCTGATCGAGAAGATGCTGACCTCGGATACCACGTCAAAGACCTCGATGACGTCGCGCTTCGCCGACAAGCGGTACGAGACCTTCTCCAAGGCGTTCGGATTCGGCGATCCCTTCGGTCCCAAAATCGGCGAGAAGGGGTTCGCCGACCGCATCGTCGATGCCTACAACGAACGCCAGTTCGAAATCGCGGTGGGTCAGGAATCGACCGACATGCGCCTGGCGATGGGAATGTCCCGCGACCTCGAAGAAATCACCTCGAAAAAAGGGTCGGCAGACGGCGCGTGGTTCTCGGTCATGGCCAACACGCCCTTGCGGACCGTCATGGAGACGGCGCTCGGCCTGCCGAAATCGGTAGGCATGCTCGATCTCGATCAGCAGCTGAACCAGTTCCGCGACCGCGCCCAGCGCGTCTTCGGCGTCTCCGAGGTCGCGGATTTCGCCGATCCCGAGCTGCAGGACAAGATGCGCGAACTCTATCTCATCCGAGCGCAGATGGAGAACGGGTCCGGCGGGAACAGCCCGGCCTCGATCGCCCTGTCGCTTCTGTCGAGCTGATCCCGCACCGGGTGCGAACGTCCGGGCGTGACCAACCCTGGCCGGTCAGGACTTGCGCGACAGGCAGCGCGCGAGCGACACGAAACTGCCATGCACATCCTTCGTTTCCGACTGCGCGATGAAGTTGTCGAGCAGCGGATGCGCGTGGATCGCCGAGTCGATCGTCTTGTCGCTTCCCTTCGCGTAAAGCCCGGCCTGGATCATCATCTCGGCCCGCTCGAAGGCACCGATTAGGCGACGGCCTTCGGCGATGAGCGTGTTTTCCTGATCGCTCGCCGCATGCGGCAATGCCCTACTCACGGATCTGAGAAGGTCGATGGCCGGAAAGCGGCCCCGCTCGGCGATTTGCCGGTCCAGAACGACATGCCCGTCGAGCACGCCGCGCAGTGTGTCGGCCACCGCCCCTTCCATGTCGGACCCTGCCACGAGAACGGTGAAGATCGCGGTGATGTCGCCCGCGCATTCCATCGATCCCGGGCCCGCGCGCTCGCATAGCCCGGTGATGAGCGGGACGAGAGAGGGCGGATGACCCTGCAGCGACGGCTGCTCGCCCTGCGTCAGCGCGATCTCGCGATGCGCGTCGGCGAACCGCGTGACAGAATCGGTTAAAAGCAGCACCTGCTTGCCCTGGTCGCGGAAATGTTCGGCCACGCTCATCGCGGCGGGTGCGCATCTGCGCCGCATCGATGCGGACTGGTCCGAGGTCGCGGCGACGACGACGCAGCGCGCCATGCCCTCGGGGCCCAGCACGCGATCGGTGAATTCCCGCAGCTCGCGCCCGCGTTCGCCCACGAGCGCGATGACCGTGATGTCGGCCTGCACCTTCTGGGCGAGGCCCGCCATCAGCGTGGACTTGCCCACGCCCGACCCCGCGAAGAGGCCGATCCGCTGTCCGCGCACGAGCGGAAGGAACGTGTTGAAGACGCAGAACCCCGTCGAGAGGCGTGCACCCAGACCCCGGCGCGTCGCGGCTTCGGGCGCGTCGCCGTCGATCCCGCGGCGCGTGGTCCCCGGCAGCAGCGGCCGCCCGTCGAGCGGCCGCCCGAGCGGATCGATGATGCGGCCGACCCACGAATCGTCGGGGCTGAGCGTCGCGGGCCCGAGATGGACGACCCGCGTTCCGATGGCGAGGCCGCGCGGCGTCGCGTCGGTCAGAACGGTGATACCCTCGGCGTCGATGCCGATGACCTCGCCCCCGATCGGGCCAGACGCCGCGTCGAGCCGGACCAGGTCGCCGATCGCGGCCGCACGCGTCAGCCCCGCGACCCTGACCGAACCGCCGCCCACCGACGAGATCCGGCCCATCGCGCGCGATACGCGCAGGTCCCTGACGCTCGCTTCCACATTCTCGAAACTGATCCGCGACATGCGTACGATCCCTTCTGGCTTCTGCAACCGTTTGTAAAGGAATCACCGTTAAACCTTCGTTTCAGTTGAACGGAGGATCCGGGACAGATGATACAGACCGGCCTGATGAAGATGGTGCACGACGCCGCGAGCCACGCGGCCAATCGCCAGACGCTGATCGCACGCAACATCGCCAATGCCGACACGCCCGGCTACCGCGCGAGCGACCTCGCGAGCTTTGCCGAGAGCCTCGACGCGCTCGGAATCGAGCTGCGGACGACGCGCGCCGGACATCTCCCCGCTTCCGGCGGGGCGGCCTCCGATCGTTTCGCCGTCATCGAACGCACGACCGAAGGCTCGCCCAACGGCAACAATGTCTCGCTCGAGAACGAGATGATGCAATCGACCGAGGCCGAACAGCAGCACCAGACGGCACTTTCCATCTATTCGAGCGCGCGCGACATCCTGCGCACGTCGCTCGGCCGGACGGGCTGAGGGAGGTTCCGCAATGGCCGACATCCTCGGTACGCTCTCCATTTCCGCATCGGGCATGCAGGCGCAGGCCGAACGGCTGCGCCACACGTCCGAGAACATCGCCAACGCCGACACGCCCGGCTATCGCCGCAAGACCATGGCCTTCGAGACGCTCATGCAGACGGG
The DNA here is from genome assembly GCF_032931615.1 of Palleronia sp. LCG004. Classification (NCBI taxonomy): domain Bacteria; kingdom Pseudomonadati; phylum Pseudomonadota; class Alphaproteobacteria; order Rhodobacterales; family Roseobacteraceae; genus Palleronia; species Palleronia sp. LCG004. The sequence goes on along the minus strand of NZ_CP136759.1, from coordinate 2,937,203 downwards.
CGGCGTCGAGGCCGGGCGCGTCCAGCTTTCCAAGGCGGAACTGCCGCAGATCCACGATCCGGCCCATCCACTTGCAGACGAGAACGGGAATTACGCCGGATCGAATGTCGACCTCATCGTCGAGATCGCGGACGCCCGCGAGGCGCAGCGATCCTACGACGCGAACCTCAAGATGTTCGATCAGGCCCGCAAGATGAACCAGGGGCTGCTCGAGCTACTCCGCCGCTAACGCCACGACCTTACATTTCGAAGGAGTCCAGAATGGACATCAATGCCGCCCTCGCAGCACAGCGATACACTGCGTCCCGCCCGGCCACGGCACCCGATCCGACCGTCGAGGCCGCCGGTGCCGCCGCCTCCGACTTCATGGCGACGCTGCAGAAGACCGAAGAGACCGCGAAGGCCGCGCTGGTCGGCCAGGCCGATACCCACGCTCTGGTCCAGGCGATGGCCGAATCGAAATTCGCCGTCGATACGGCCGTGACGGTGCGCGACAAGGTCGTCGAGGCCTATCAGGAAATCCTCCGCATGCCGGTCTGACCGGCATGAACGAAACCATCTTCTACGACACGCTCCGCCAAGGGCTCTGGGTCTCGGTCACGATCTCGACCCCGATCCTGGCGGTCGCGCTGGTCGCGGGGCTCACCATCGGGCTCTTCCAAGCGCTGACCTCGGTGCAGGAGATGACGCTGACCTTCGTGCCGAAGCTTCTCGCCATCGTCGGCGTCTTCTGGATCACAATGGGGTTCATGACCAAGACGCTGGTGTCCTTCTTCGACAACACGATCATTCCGCTTATTGCCGCAGGTTGAGCCATGGATAACGCAGGCTACACGACCCTTACCCGCCAGTCGGGACTGATGCGCGAGATGCAGATGATCGCGCACAACGTCGCCAACAGCGCCACGCAGGGCTACCGGTCCGAGAACATGGTGTTCTCCGAGCACGTGAAGCGCCTCGACGGCGACGACGCGCCGTCCCTGTCGATGGCCGAGGGTAACACGTTCTATAATTCCGACATCCAGGGCGGTGTCTCGGCGACGGGCGGCAAGTTCGACTTCGCGATCGAGGGCGACGGCTATTTCCTGATCGAGACGCCCGACGGCGAGGCCCTGACGCGGGCCGGCAACTTCACGCCTTCTGCCGAGGGCGAGCTCGTCACCGCCGACGGCCTGCGCGTGCTCGATGCGGGCGGCGCGCCAATCTTCATCCCGCCCAACGCCGCGATCTCGGTCGCATCCGACGGGACGATCAGCGCCGACGACCAGCCCATCGCGCAGCTCGGCCTCTGGCGGCCGGGCGAGATCACCGACGTGACCCGCCGCGAGGGCGTGCTCTTCGACCTGACCGCAGCCCCCGTCGCGGTCGAGAACGGCGTGATCCTGCAGGGTCATCTCGAGGGGTCGAACGTCGATCCGATCGCGCAGATCGCCCGCATGATCGAAGTGCAGCGCGCCTACGAGATGGGCCAGTCCTTCCTCGAAAAGGAGGATGGCCGGATCCGCGCCGTCCTCACCACTCTCGGACGCTAAAGGAGCCTTCCATGCGTGCCCTTTCCATCGCCGCCACCGGCATGTCCGCCCAGCAGACCCGCGTCGAGGTGATCTCCAACAACCTCGCCAACATGAACACCACGGGCTACAATGCCCGCCGCGCCGAATTCGCCGACCTGCACTATCAGCAGGTCAGCCGCCCCGGCACGATCTCGTCGACGACCGGCACGCAGCTTCCGACCGGCGTGCAGCTGGGCCTCGGCGTGCGCACGGCGGCGATCAGCATGGATGTCGAACAGGGCACGCTCGACCAAACCGGAGGCGATCTCGACGTCGCGATCGAGGGCGCGGGCTTTCTGGAGGTGACGCTGCCGAACGGCGACCCGGCCTATACCCGCGACGGCGCGCTCAAGCGCACCGGAGAGGGCCTCATCGTGACCTCCGACGGCCACCCCGTCGCCCCCGACATCGTCATCCCAGTCGAGACGATGTCGATCTCGATCAATGGCGACGGCGAGGTCTATGCGTATTTCCGCGATCAGGTCGATCCGCAGCTCCTGGGCCAGCTCACGCTGTCGAGCTTCTCGAACGTGAAGGGCCTCGAGGCGATTGGCTCGAACCTCTTCGTCGAGAGCCCGGCTTCCGGGCCCGCAATCGTCGGAGATCCGGGCCAGGACGGCCTCGGCATGTTCCGCCAGGGCTATCTCGAGAACAGTTCGGTCGATGCGGTGCGCCAGATCACCCACCTGATCGAGGCCCAGCGCGGATACGAGCTCAACTCGAAGGTGATCACCGCCGCCGACCAGATGCTCGGCGCGACGACGCAGATCCGATGATCCGGACGATCCTCCTCTGCCTCGTCGCGGCGGGCCCCGCCTCCGCCGACATGATCGTCGCGGCGCAGACGATCCGCGCCAAGACCATCATCGAACCCGAACACCTGTCCACGGCACCGGGCGACGCCGCCGGTGCCATCGAGGATGCAGATGCGCTGCTGGGTCAGGAGGCCCGCGTCACGCTCTATGCCGGCCGCCCGATCCGCTCGGGCGATGTCGGCCCGCCCGCGATCATCGAGCGCAACGAGATCGTGACGATGAACTTCTCGAGTGCCGGGATCACGATCAGCACCGAGGCCCGCGCACTCGACCGCGCGGGCGTCGGCGATCGCATCCGGGCAATGAACCTCACTTCGCGCAACACCGTCTTCGGCACCGTGACCGAGGACGGCAGCATCTTCGTCGATGGAGTTATGAAATGATCCGCTACGGTCTCATTGCAGTATGCATGGGTTTGCTGACGATCCCCGCTTGCGGACGCATCAAGGACGTCGGCAAGACGCCCGAGCTCAGCCCCGTCGTGACGAGCCCCGAGCTCGCCGCGATGCGCAGCCCCGGCCTGCCCCGCTATCTCGAGCCCGACCGCACGGTCGATCAGGCCTCGCTCTGGACCGGGCAGCGCGGATCGCTTCTGGGCAACCGGCGCGCCGAGACGCGTGGCGACATCGTCACCGTCGTGATCGAGATCGACGACCGGGCCGAGATCTCGAACTCCTCCGAGCGAACCCGTTCCGGATCCGAGAACATGGGCATCCCCTCGATGGTCGGCATCCCGCAGCGCATCAACCGGAGCCTTCCCGAAGGCGCCCAGATGGCGGACGCGATCTCGACCAATTCGCGCAGCGCAAGCGCCGGCGACGGGTCCGTCCGCCGCAACGAACAGCTGACCCTGCGCGTCGCGGCCACCGTGACGGACGTTCTCAGCAACGGCGCGCTCGCCATCGAGGGGCGCCAGGAGGTGCGTGTGAACTTCGAGGTGCGCGAGCTCATCGTGACGGGCTTCGTGCGCCCCGAGGACATCTCACGCCAGAACACGATCGCCTACGACAAGATCGCCGCCGCGCGCATCTCCTATGGCGGCCGAGGCCAGATCACCGACGTTCAGCAGCCGCGCTACGGCCAGCAGATCGCCGATATCCTCCTGCCCTTCTGAAACGGGACCGAAAGATGATCGCGAAACTCCTTCCAATCGTCCTCGTCCTCGTCGGTCTCGGCGCGGGCGTGGGCGCGGGCGTGGCCCTGCGCCCCGAGGCCGATCCCGAAAGCGGGCACGATGCCGAACTCGCCGCCGGCGAGGGGGGCCCTTGCGGCATCGACCCCAACGCGGTGGACGACCACGGTGCCGGGGCCGCCCCCGCCAAGAAAAGCACTATGCCCGCCGCCGATTCCGAATTCGTCCGGCTGGCCGATCAGTTCGTCGTGCCGGTGATCGAGGGCGACAAGGTCAAGTCGCTCGTCGTGATGACCCTGTCGGTCGAAACCGCCCCCGGCCTGCAGGACGCGATCCTGGCCCGCACGCCCAAGCTTCGCGACGGGTTCCTGCGGGTAATGCTCGACCATGCCAATATCGGCGGGTTCGACGGGTCGTTCACATCGAACGGATCCATGGAAACGCTGCGCCGGGGCTTTCTCGAGACGGCGAGACAGCAATTCCCCGAGGGCATCCGCGACGTCCTCGTGCTCGAGATCAACCGTCAGGACATCGCCTGACGCACCGCTTCCGCTTCGCCATCGAATGGCGGGGCGGGAGCGGATCTCTCCGTGCCGGGATCGCCGAGGATCCGTGGCCCCCGCGTGATCACGCGGCAGATGTGCCTCCCCTCCGCAAGTCGAACCGAGACGACAATCTGCCCGATCGCCCCGGCGTCGTGAGGATCATCGTCCTTCATCGTCCTGCTGACACCTCCACGACCCAAGCCGAGCGGATCCGCGTCACCGTTTGCCGGGGGCGGCCTTCGCCAGCTTGCCGAGCACGTCAGACCGGCCGAAAGCCTGCCGGGCGGCCTTCAGAGCCTCTTCGTGGGTCGCGCGCAGCGTGGCGAGCTGGGCGAGCTTGCGACTGAGCTGATCCTCGGTCCAGCCGAGCCAGGCCATGTCCGCTCCGCTGAGCCGCGCGGCATCGAGCGTATCGTCCCCGAGCCGCGCGTCGCGCGCTTCGCGAAGCTGCGCGATGTCGCCCTCGATCCGGCGCATGTGCCCCACGATCTTCTCGACCTTGGCGAGCTCGCGATCGCGCACGATCTCGGCCAGACCCACCATCGCCTTCAAACGCTCGCTGTCCTTCATCGCTGTGCCGCCTTTCTGCGCATCTCCTCCGCGAAACGGATCGCAACCGCCACGGGCGCGAAATGCTCGGGCTCGATCTCGGCACCCACATCGACCGTGGCATGGATCGCCCGCGCCGTGGGCGGATCGCTGTGGATCGGGACGCCCGCCTCGGTCGCGGCCTCGCGGATCTTGCGCGCGACCTCGTCGACGCCCTTTGCGACACAGACGGGTGCGCCGGGTGAATTCCGCGACCATTGGAGCGCAACGGCATAGTGGGTCGGGTTCACGACGACCACGGATGCCTCTGGAACGGCCGACAGCATCGAGTTCATCGCGATCTCGTAGCCGCGTTGACGGCGCTGCTGCTTGGTATGCGGGTCGCCCTCGCTGTCCTTGTGCTCGTCCTTCATGTCCTTGTGCGACATGCGGTTCTTGCGCATGTGCTCGGCGCGCTGCCAGAAGAAGTCGATCCCGCCGATGCAGATCGAGATCAGCAGCACGATCCCTAGGAACGTCACCGACAGCTCCATCAGCAGACCCACCACCGGCTCGGGAGACAGCGCGACCGAGGCCATGATCTCGGGCATCTTCGACATGAGGAACCACACGAGGATCACAGTGTAGATCAGCAGCTTGCTCGTCGATTTCGCGAACTCGAAAAGGCCGTTGCGTCCGAACTTGTTCTTGGCGTTCCCCAGAATCGAGATCCGGTTGAGCTTGGGCTGCAGCTTGCTTCCCGTCACGAGTAGCGCCTGCTGCGCGATGACCGAGACGAGCGCCAGCGCCAGCGGCAACACCATCCACGGCGCGAGTGCGAAGCCGACCTCGCCCAGAAGGGTGCCGGCAAGCGTCGCCCCCCCGCCGCGGTCGATCTCGCGCGCGAGCGTGCTCGACCGAGAAATGAGCGGCATCAGCGTCTCGCCCATCCTGGTCAGCGTGTAGCCGCCCGCACCCACCGCCGCGAGCAGCAGTCCCGCATAGCTGCCCGTCGTGATCAGGTCGGCCGAGCGCGGCACCTCGCCTTTCTTGCGCGCGTCGTCGAGCTTCTTCTGGCTCGGGTCGTGTTGCTTGTCGTCGTCGTCCTGCTCGTCGCTCATCGCGGCGCACCCGTCGGGTCGACGATGAACTGATCCATGAGCGACAGCCACACCTGCAGCACGAAGGGCAGCGACATGGCGAGCACGATGAGACCGCCCGCCGTGATCGCGGGCGCGCCCACGAACGACACCATGAGTTGCGGCATCGCGCGGTTGATGACGCCGAGCGCAAGATTGTAGATCATCGAGATGATCACGAAAGGCGCGGCGAGCGTGAAGCCCAGCGAAAACGCCTTGCCCACGCGATCCACCCCCCAGGTGAGCATGTCGGCCGCGTCGGGCCATTGCCCGGGCGGCATCAATTCGTAGGAATAGATGATGAGCTGCGCGATCTTGATGTGCAGCCCCATCATGATCGCGAGCGTCAGGCCGGAGAGGACCATGATATGTCCGATCGCCGGTTGCGGATCGACCCCGGCACCGCCCAGGATCTGCGCCAGCGACACGCTCTGCGCCGCGATCGAGCCCGCGATCGACAGCGCCATCACGAAGAGCCGCAGCGTCGCGCCGAGCGACAGACCGATCACCACCTCGGCCCCGATCGCCGGACCGATCCGGTCGAGCAGAGCCGAGGGCAGCGTCGGCGCGATCGCGGGCGCGGTGATGACGGTGAAGGCCAGCGCGATCACCAGCCGCACGCGGACCGGGATCGACTGTTCGCCGAAGCCCGGCAGCAGCGCCATGATCGCCCCCACCCTGAGAAAGACCGCGAAGGCCGCCGCCAGGTTCAGACTGGCGAGTTCGGTCAGCGCGGTCAGCCCCTGGATCATGCCGCGACGACGCCCACGAGGGCCGGTTGCGCGTCTGTTCCGAGTTCCTCGAAGCTCAGCACCGGGTTGGCGATGCCGCGCGCCGAGAGCACCATCCGGATATAGCGCCTGCGCCGCGAGGAGGTGATGACCGCGGCGAAGGTCCCCTCGCCCGAGATCTCGCCCAGACGCTCGGCCGCGTTCCTGGCGAGGCGGTTGAAATCCTCTGGCGGCAAGGCGACGTTCATGCCGCTGTCGTCTCCGTCCATGTGATGGGCCGAGAAGACCTGCTCCCATTCGGGGGCGAGCTGAACGAGCGGGACGGTCCCGTCGGGACGCTTGAGTTCGGCCACCATCTGGAAGCCCAGCCGCTGGCGGACCGCCTCGCAGATGCCTTCGGTCGTGACGTTCGTGCCGCGCGCCGAGGCGATCGTCTCGAGGATGAGCGGCAGGTTGCGGATCGACACCCGCTCTTCCAGCAGCAGGCGCAGCACGGCAAGCAGCAGTTCCATCGGCACCTTGTCGGGGATGAGGCTGTCGATGAGCTTGCGGTTGGCCTGCGCGCGGTTGGCATCGCTCAGTTCCACGAATTCGTCGAGCAGCCGGCGCAGCGCCTTCAGCGTCAGCAGGCGGGGGAATTCGCGCTTGATCACCTCGAGCAGATGCGTGGCCAGCACTTCGGGCGGCGTCACGATCGTCATGCCCGACATCGCGAGGTCGTCCTGCCGGTCGGCGGGCAGCCAGCGGGCGGGCGCGCCGTAGACGGGTTCGTTCACGTCGAGCCCCGCAGGCAGGTCGTCGATGCCGTCCGACAGAAGCGCGAGCACCTGGTCCGGATGCAGCCGGTCGCGCACGCGCTCCACGCCATGCACGCGGATGATGTAGGTGCCGTCGGGCAACGCTGCGTCGTCGGTCAGGCGGATCTCGGGCAGGATCAGGCCATAGCGTGCAGCCACGTGCTGACGCATGTTGCCGATCCGTGCGTCGAGCCCGCTCGCCGGGTCGAGCACCATGGGAACGAGGTTTGACGCGAATTCGAGGTGGATGTCGTCGAGATCGAGGATATCGCCCATGCGCATCCGCTCGGGGGCATGATCGGTGGTGGCGACGTCCTGCGCGACGTCCTGCTTCTGGGCGATCCTGGCGGCGCGATGCCCGGCATAGCCCAACGCAATCGCGCCCAGCATGAAGGGCAGGAACGGGAGGCCCGGCACCAGCGCGAAGAGGCCGAGAAGCACGGCGACCGTCTTGAGCGCCGAGGGGTACCGGCTCAGCTGCGTGAAGATCGCGAGGTCGGTCGACCCTGTCGTGCCGCCCCGCGACAGCAGCAGCGCCGAGGCGATCGAGATGATGACGGCGGGGATCTGCGTGACGAGCCCGTCACCGACGGTCAGGATCGCGTAGGTCTCGAAGGCGGTGCCGATCGGCATGCCGTGGATCGTGATCCCGATGATGAGCCCCATGACGAGGTTCAGCAGCGTGATGAGAAGGCCCGCGACCGCATCGCCCTTCACGAATTTCGACGCACCGTCGAGCGATCCGAAAAAGGTCGTCTCCTGCTGTTCGGTCTCGCGGCGGCCCTTGGCTTCCGCGTGGTCGATGGCCCCCGCGCTCATGTCCGCGTCGATGGCGAGCTGCTTGCCCGGCATCGCGTCAAGCGCGAACCGCGCGCCGACCTCGGCCATCCGCGCGGCCCCCTTGGTGATGACCATGAAGTTCACGATCAGCAGCACGCCGAACACGACAAGGCCGATCAGCACGCTGCCGCCCATGACGAAGAGCGCGAAGCCCTGGATGACCTCGCCCGCGGCCCCGGTGCCGGTATGCCCCTCGCCGATGATGAGCTTGGTAGAGGATACGTTGAGTGACAGCCGCAGCATCAGGGAGGCGAGCAGGATCGTCGGAAAGGCCGAGAAATCCAGCGGGCGCTCGATGAAGAGCGTCGTCGTGAACATGAGGATGGCGAGCGCGAAGGACGCCGCCAGCCCGACGTCGAGGACCCATGACGGAACCGGCAGGATCATCATCACGATCACCGCCATCAGCGCGAGCGCAAGCAGGATCGTCGGCTGAAAGACCGTCTGCAACGACAGCTTCATTCCACGCGCTCCGCGCGGTACGCGAACGGCCGTCCCGCAATGGAGGGGCGGCGTTCGCCATGACTGGCGGCTCGGGTCGCGATCACGCGCATGTCAGCTCCTTCTGAAGCCAGGTTCACGTGCGCCTTTGCTATCCTCCGGGCCTTACCAAATCGTTGCCGCGCGTCCGATTCACTGCGCCAGGATCGCGTTGAGCTCGTCGCGCAGTTGGGAGGTCTGCGTCAGCAGGTCCTCCGCCTGCGACAGCTCCGGGTTCGACCGGATGGGCCGGACCGGCACGTCGGGCGCGGGTGGCGTGTCGCCCTCTGCCATCTCGACGACGGGGTCCTCCTCCTCGGTCAGCCGAACCAGAACCGCCTCCGCATCGGGTCCGTCGAGCCCGGCCAGATAGGACCGGGCCACGTCGTCCTTGCCCGCATCGACGGCGATCTCGGCGCGCACGATGCGCTCCTCCCGCGTCGGGATGCTCTCGGAGGCGTCGATCACCGTCTCGGCCTGCTTCCACAGGCTCTCGGCCCGCAGCCTTTCCGCGATGGCGAGCCTCAGCTCCGGGTCCGCGATCGGACGTTCGGCGAAAGGCACCATCAGGCGCAGGAACTCCGCGTCGCTCTCGGTCGCGAGGATCCGCGCGAAAAGATCATGTTCGATCTCGTCGAAGGGCCCGCGGGAGATTCGCTTCAGCCTGTCGATCTCGCCGAAGGCCTCCACGATGGCCGGACGCGCCGCGATCGCACGCAGAACCGCGCGCTCAAGCTCGGCACGCGCCGGATCGGCGGTCTCGAAGCTCAGGGCAAGCGCCTGGTCCGCCGTCTCGGCGGGCACCCTCTCGCCCCTGTCGGTCATGGCCGTCAGAAGGAACGTCATCGCCTCGGCGGCGCGTGGCAGTCGCTCTTCCACGACCGTGGCGAGCTCCGTCTCGCCCTCGCCGCTGCTCCCGCCCTCGATCCGTGCCGCGACGAACGCGTCCTCGGCTCCGGTGACGGCGGGCTCCCGACGATAGGCGTTGCGGATCGTGCGCGCATCCTCTGTCAGACCCATGTCGAGGAACCGCTCGGCCAGTCGCGGGCCCACATAGGTTCGCAACGTCGTCGGCAGGTCGAGATAGCGACGGATCAGCACGCTCGGATCGTCGGGTCGCGGCGACTCGCGGTCGAGGAATGCGAGGATCGCGGCGTTGCTGTCGCAATTCAGTTGCGACGCGAGTGCCGGGCTGCCGAGCCCGTTATCCATGTTCCGCGCGATCTCCGTCAGGATCTCTCGATCAGGCGTGTTCTCGGGGCTGTCGGCCAGAAGCGCGCGCGCCTCTGCACCGAACGTCAGGTAGAGATAGCTCTTCGCCATCTCGGCATAGACCTCGCCCTGCCGGCGGCCCGTCTCGCCGAACAGCTCGGGCCTCAGGGCGCGGAGCTTGCCGAAGGGATCGACCGGATCGCCCCAGGCCGCAAAGTCGAACTTCGCGGCCGGAAGACAGGCGGTATCCGTAATCGGTCGCGGTCCGCCCGACCCGTCGCGGTCGACCTGTGTCTCCACGCGCATGTTGGGATAGAGCCCGTCGGGCAGGAACGTCACTGGCAGTCGAACCTCCTCCTCGGCGACGATGACGTCCTCCTCCATGTCGGGCAGTTCGACCGGCTCGGACACCGTGACGAGGTTCTGCGCGGCACCGCGGGCCAGCTGTTCGGTCATCGTGCGTCGCGCCTGGGCGAGGATGTCCTGCTCCGCGCGCGCCTCCAGCGAGGGATCGAGCGCTCGGCTGAGCGGTCCGGGAAGGATCACCGGCGGATCGGGCAGGCGCAGCGGATCGTCGGGAAACAGCGCAGCCATATCCACCTCCACCGGCGCACCCTCGACAGGGTCGACGATGTCGAGCACGAAGGCCCCGCTGCCCGTCTCGAAGCTGTCGATTTGGCAGGCACAGTTGAGCTCGACGAGCAGGTCTCCCTCGCCCGCCGCCTCGATCGTGCCGACGCGGGCACGGGCGATCGGGCGATAGACATTCGCGAGATCGTAGCGCGCCGTCCCGGGGCCCGAGATCCTGACGGTTCCGCCTTCGCGGTCGATGGACCAATCCATCCCCTGCGGGGCATTCAGCACGACGCGGGTGAACCCGTCATGCTCGCCCGTGCGGACAAGCACAGATTGCGCCTCGGCAGAACCGGCGATGGTCAGGACGCCAAGGCATATGGCGACGCGGATGATCATGCCGCGCGCGCTCCCTTCAGCGCTTCCTCGAGGTCGTTGAACCGGGGGCGATAATGGTGCGGCGTGTTCTGCCGTCCGACCTCGATGCAGATATTGGGGCTGTGGTTGTGCAGGTTGGCAACCAGGACCTCGCGGATGAGCTGGTAGAAATGCCCGTCCTCCTCGGCCACCGTCTTGAGCTTGGCAGCGAAAGGTCCGACGAAGCCATAGGCAAGGAACACGCCCAGAAACGTCCCGACCAGCGCGCCGCCGATGAGCTTGCCCAGAACCTCGGGCGGCTGGTCGATCGAGCCCATCGTCTTGATGACGCCCAGAACGGCCGCGACGATGCCGAGTGCCGGAAGGCCGTCGGCGACGGTCTGCAACGCGTGACTCGGATGCATGGAGTGATGGAAATGCGCGTCCAGCCGCTTCTCCAGCACTTCCTCGACCTGATGGGGGTCGTCGTAGTTCATCGAGGCCGATCGCAGCGTGTCGCAGATCATCTCGACCGCCTCGTGATCACCCTTGATCTTGGGGTAGCGGGCGAAGATCGCCGATTCCTCGGGGTTCTCGATATGCGTCTCGAGCTCGAGCGGGGCCGATTTCGCCAGGCGGATCAGCTCGAACAGCAGGCAGAGCAGGTCGCGGTAATCGTCGCTCCGCCATTTCGGGCCCTTGAAGACGCGGCCGATCCCCTTGAACGTCTGCTTCATCGAGGCGGTGTCGTTCGACAGGATGAACGCACCCGCCGCGGCCCCCCCGATCATCATCATCTCGAACGGGAGGGACTTGAGGATGATCCCCATCTTGCCGCCCGCGGCCAGATAGCCGCCGAAGACCATCCCAAGCACGACGACGATACCAATGATTCCGATCATTTCTTGATTTCCTGCAATGGCTTGGTGGGTCAGTCTTGACTGCCGGTCGCCGCGTTGCGGCCGGCGATCATCACGCTGATCGTATAGGCGGTCTGCGGGTCGAGCCCTGCCATGACCTGGGCGGCGGATTCGGGACGCATGCGCCCCAGGAACCCGGCGGCGAAGGCCGGCTCCATCTCGGTGAAGACGCGTGCCGCTTCCGCTGGCTTCATCGTCTCGTAGACCGTGGTGAGCCGGGAAAGGTCGGTCTCCGTCGCCTGGTTGGCGAGCTTCAGAAGCTCCGACAGCTTGGTTTCCGCGGCTTCGAGCTCGCCCATCTGCGCGCGGATCCGCTCCTCGACGCCGTCGAGCTGGGCCTCGCGCTCAACGAGACGGGCCTCGCGCGCGTCGAGCTGCGCCTCGCGGTCCTTGAGCGCGGTGAGAATTACGGACACCTCGTCGTCGTTCGACGGCGCGGTCTCGGGGGTCGAGGTCGCGGCGGAGAGCGCGATCGCGCCGAATTCCCGCACGAGCACGCCCCCGGTTCCGTCACCGAGCCGCACGAGCCCCGAGGCCATCAGAAGCCCCGCAAGAAGCGGCAGGGTGCCGATCCCGGCACGACGGATGCGTCTGGCGATCTTGAAACGTGCCATCAGAGGGCCTCGCGCGGCGTACGGCCAAGGGAAAAGAAGGATTGGACCCGCGGCGCCGCCTGCAAGGCGGGCTTCGCCGCGGGGGCGGGCTCGACCACCGGTTCCGGCTCGGGCTCCGGTGCGACGGACGCGACGGGCTGGGCTGCGGGCTCAGGGGCCAAAGCAGGGGCAGGTGCCGCGGCCTGTTCAGGGGTCTGACTCGGCTCGAACGCCGGAGCGGCAGCAGGAGGGGCTTCGGGCACCGCATCTGTAAGGTCGTGCAACGAGGCCACATGCAGTTCGAGCTTGCGGGAAACCCCCTCGGCGCGGGCAGTCAGCTCGCGCAGTTCCTCGCCGGACGAGGCGGAGGCCTTCTGCGCCCGCTCGAGGGCGCGCGTCAGGTCGTCGACCTGAGCCGACAGGACAGCGACGGCCCCGCCCACGCCCTTTTCCAGATCGGTGAAGCGCGTCAGGCGCCGCGACAGCACGAAGCAGTAGAAGGCAACGCCGAGCGCACCCGAAATCAGCAAGATATCGGCGATAACATCCATTCTGGATCTCCTCAGCTCAATACGAATTCCATGACCAGCAGGTCACGCACCCGACCATCGCCCACGACGAGCTGGATCCGGCGCAGAAGCTGCGCGCGCAGATGCAGCAGCGCCTCGGGCTGGCGCAGTTCGGACGGTTCGACCGCCCGCAGATACGAGTTCATCACATCGACGACGCGCGGCTTCATCGCCTCGACCGCCGCCTGTTCGCCATCGGCCACCTCGAGCTCCCCGCGGAACCGCAGATGCTTCGATCCCGCTCCGGGCGGCAGCGACACGGTCATCGGGTCGAGCGGCAGGAACGCCACCTGCGGCAGCGGTTCGAAGGTCGATTCGCTTTCCGCGTGCTCCTCGCCATGCGAATCGCCGTGGCCGAGGATCATGCCGGATTGCACGGCGTAGAATCCCCCTCCACCTGCGATCGCGGCAAGGGCGAGACCGATGACCAGCCCCTTCTTTCCGGACTTCTTCGGCGCTTCTGCGCCCTGGCTCTTTTCTTCGTCAGCCATCGCACGACCTTCCTGTGCAATCTTCGTGATTGACGGCAGATAACCTTACTTTGACTAACCGATTGTTAAGTCCGACCGATCAGATTGAGCCTCGAGACGGGCAGAAGCCCGGAGTGACAGGAGGTCGGTCTTGCAGCAGGTTCTTTCGATCTGGTCGAACCTTTCGATCCAGAAGCGCGTCGTCGCCGGGCTCGCTGCCGTCGCGATGATCGTCGCGGTCTTCGGCGTCGTTCGCCTGGCGACGCAACCCGGCATGTCCCTGCTCTATGCGGATCTCGAAAGCGGTGCCGCGGGCGAGATCGTCTCGGCGCTCGAGGCACGCGGCGCGACCTACGAGATCCGCGGCAACTCGATCTTCGTCGAAAGCACGGCCCGCGACGAGCTGCGCCTGACCCTCGCCGGCGAAGGCCTCCCCGCCAGCGCCTCGCAGGGCTACGAGCTCCTCGACGGGATGAGCGGCTTCGGCACGACCAGCCAGATGTTCGACGCCGCCTACTGGCGCGCGAAGGAGGGTGAGCTCGCCCGCACCATCGTCGCGAGCCCCCGCATCCAGAGCGCCCGCGTCCATATCGCCAACCCCGTCGCCAAGCCGTTCCAGCGCGACGCGAAGCCGACCGCCTCGGTCACCATCACTCCCACACAGGGCAGCATCGGAACCTCGCAGGCGCGTGCGATCCGCTACCTCGTGGCGTCGGCCGTCAGCGGCCTCTCGCCCGACGACGTGTCGGTCATCGACGCCAACGAGGGCGTCATCCTTGCGGGATCCGAGGCCGAAACGCCGACGGGCGACACCGCCAACCGGGCCGCCGCCCTCAAGCGCAACGTCGAGCGCCTGCTCGAGGCGCGCGTGGGCTACGGTAACGCGATCGTCGAGGTGAACGTCGAGACCGTGACCGAGCGCGAGCAGATCACCGAACGCCGCATCGACCCCGAAAGCCGCATCGCGATCAGCCAGGAAACGACCGAGAGCACCAGCAACGAAACCGGCACCTCCGACGACGTCACGGTCGCAAGCAACCTTCCCAACGGCGATGCCGGAGCCGGTGGCAACCAGTCGCAATCGAACCTTTCCGAGACGCGCAACCGCACCAATTACGAGGTGTCCGAAATCCAGCGCGAAGTGCTGCGCAGCCCCGGCGCGATCGACCGGATCACGACTGCGGTGCTGGTCGATGGGCTCTTCACGCCCGGCGATACCGGCGATCCAGTCTGGCAGCCGCGCCCGCCCGAGGAAATGGCCGCCCTGCGCGAGCTCATCTCCGCAGCCGTCGGCTTCAACGAGGAGCGGGGCGATTCGCTGTCGCTGCAATCCATGCAGTTCGAAGCTATCCCGGTCGAGGGCTCCGAGCCCGGAAGTGCCTTCGGATCGAACCTCAACATCGACGCGATGCGCTTGGCGCAGCTCGGCATCCTCGCGGTCATCACGCTGCTCATCGGGGTCTTCGTCCTGCGCCCGATCCTGACGCAGCGCGCCGACGGCCAGCGCGCCGGTTTGCCGCCCCCCGCCCCCGAAGAGACGCCCGGCGTCCTGACGGGCGAGATCGACCCCGACGACACGCCCTACGCCGCCGATCGGATGCGCGCGATCTCGGCCCCCGACGATGACGAAAGCCCGACAGGTTCCGCCGTCGAACGTCTGCGCAACCTCATCGACGCGCGTCAGGACGAATCGCTGCAGATCCTTCGCAGCTGGATGGAAGAAGAAGAAGAGGAGAAGGCCTGATGGGTCGTGCCGTACATTTCGAGGATTTCGACACCGCGTTCGTCTTCGAACCCGAGATCGTCGAGCTGAAACCGGATCACAATCCCGACCGGGCCGCAATCTTCGACGAGGGCTATGCCGCCGGTTGGGATGCCGCCCAGAAGGCGCAGGCCGAGGCCGGAGAGCAGGCCCGACAGGCCGTCCGCTCGCATCTGCAGGACCTGTCCTTCACCTTCCACGAGGCGCGCGCCCACGTGATGCGCTCGCTGCACCCCATGCTTCTCACGGCGATGGGGCTCGCGGTTCCCGCGGCACTGCGCGCGACCCTCGGCCAGAGGCTCGCCGACGAGATCGCCGACATGGCCCGCGACGAGGCGGACATGCCTGTCGAGTTCACCGTCTCGCCGCTCGACGCCGCGACGTTGGCCGAAGCGCTTGAGGGCCTCACGGCCCTGCCCGCCACGATCCGCGAGGATGCCGGGCTCTCCGAGGGCCAGATCCATCTGCGTCTCGGGGCATCTGCGCGCGAGATCGACCTTCACGCAGTAGAGCGCCGGATCGACGACGCGCTCCGCGCTCTCGACGCAATCAACCAGGAACAGATCGCCAATGGATGACCCGACCCAAACCGCCGAGCCGCAATCCCTGTCGCAGGACAGCGCTCAGCATCCCTTCGCCCAGGTCCCGGTCGAGATCACGATCTCGGTCGGCAAGGCCCGCACGCGCCTGAGCGAGCTGCTCAAGATGGGTCGCGACGCGATCCTGCCGCTCGATTCGCAGGTCGACGACCCGGTGGAGCTCTATATGGGCGACCGGCTGATCGCGCGCGGCGAATTGCAGGAGCTCGAGGGCAGCCAGTCGGGCCAGCTCGCCGTGCGTCTGACCGAAGTCGCCGATCTCAAGACCGGGCTCTGATCCATGCGCCACGTCGTGGCCTTCCTGTGCCTTGCGGCCTTAACCATGTTTCTCGCCTCCTCGCCCGCTCTGGCGCAGGAGGTGCAGATCGATTTCGGCGACGGGTCTCTCGCCGGCCGCTCGGTCCAGCTTCTGGTCCTGATCACGCTTCTGAGCCTCGTTCCGGGGCTCGCGATCATGATCACCTGCTTCCCGTTCATCGTCACGGTCCTGTCGATCCTGCGGCAGGGCATCGGGCTTCAGCAGTCGCCGCCCAACATGCTGATCGTGACGCTCGCGCTCTTCCTCACCTATTTCGTGATGGAGCCTGTCTTCCTCGAGGCGTGGGACAACGGCGTAACCCCCCTCGTCGAGGGGACGCTCACCGTCGAGGAGGCGCTTCCCCGGGCGCTCGACCCCTTCCGGGAGTTCATGGCGGCCCGCATCGACCCGCGCACCTACGAGGCGCTCAGCACCCTTCGCCCCGAGGATTCGGTGGACCTGACGCCACAATCACCGCTGTCGATGATGGTGCCGTCCTTCCTGCTGAGCGAGATCGAGCGCGCCTTCCAGATCGGCTTCCTCATCTTCCTGCCGTTCCTCATCATCGACCTCGTCGTGGCCGCCGTGCTCATGTCGATGGGGATGATGATGGTGCCGCCGGCAATCGTGTCGCTGCCCTTCAAGCTCGCCTTCTTCGCGGTCGCCGATGGCTGGACGCTGATCTCGACCGCGCTGGTGACAAGCTACTTCTGAAAACGAAACGGACCGCGCCATCGCGCGGCCCGTCGCATTCGGTCCGGCCCGTCAGGGGCGGATCAGTTTACGCCGTCTTCCTCGGGACCGATATCGGCAAGAAACGCAGCCAGGTTCACGGCGTCCTCCTCGTCGCGCACGCGATAGGTCATATTGCCCCGCGCACGTGGATCGTCGAGATATTCCTTCAGGAAGCCGCTGGGATCCTGGACGTAGGCGACGAAGTTCTCCTCGTCCCAGACGAGCCCCTGCTCACCTGCCTCGACCATGCTGTTGCCATAGCGGAACCCTTCGACCGACCCGGCCTGGCGACCGATCACGCCATAGAGGTTCGGACCCTGCCGACCGTTGCGCCCGGCAAGCGTCTCGCCCTCGTCGTTCGTCACGACATGGCATGTGGCACACTGGTTGAACGCGCCTTCCCCGGCGGCGGGGTCGCCCGACATCTCGTGATCCTGAGCCAGGGCCTGCGCGCCGCAGACGATCGAGGCCGTGAAAAGGTAGATGGATGCTCTCATGTCTCTCTCCCTTGACTTTGCGGATCAATCCCGCAAGCCGACCAGATCATCCTAGCGCCTTCCGGATATCGAGCAAGCGTCACGCTCAG
The DNA here is from genome assembly GCF_032931615.1 of Palleronia sp. LCG004. Taxonomy (NCBI): domain Bacteria; kingdom Pseudomonadati; phylum Pseudomonadota; class Alphaproteobacteria; order Rhodobacterales; family Roseobacteraceae; genus Palleronia; species Palleronia sp. LCG004. The sequence continues at coordinate 2,919,969 of NZ_CP136759.1, read as the reverse complement.
GCGACCTGCCGCGACAGGGCGCACTGGCTCCAGAGCGAATTGAGCGCCCGCACGAGATGGTCGATATCCGCGTCGCTGTGCAGCGGACCGGGAGTGAGGCGCAGCCGCTCCGTCCCCTTCGGGACGGTGGGATAGTTGATCGGCTGCACGTAAACGCCCCAGTCGCGCATCAGCACGTCGCTGATCATGCGGCACTTCACCGGATCGCCGATCATCACCGGGATGATGTGGCTGGGGTTCGGAAGATGCGGGATTCCCAGCGCGTCGAGCTTGGCCCGCAGCCGCGCAACCTGCCGCTTCTGCGCGTCGCGCTCGGTCCGGCTCTGCTTGAGATGGGCAATCGAGACACGTGCCGCCGCCGCGACGGCAGGCGGCAGCGCGGTGGTGAAGATGAACCCGCTCGAGAACGAGCGAAGGAAATCGCACAGCGCAGTCGATCCGGTCACATATCCGCCAAAACAGCCGAACGCCTTGCCGAGCGTGCCCTCGATCAGGTCGATCCGGTGCATGAGGCCCTCACGCTCGGCCACGCCGCCGCCGCGCGGCCCGTACATGCCCACCGCGTGAACCTCGTCGAGATAGGTCATCGCACCGTGTTTCTCCGCGACCTCGACGATCTCGGCCATGGGGGCGATGTCGCCATCCATCGAATAGACGCTCTCGAAGGCCACGATCTTGGGCCGGTCGCCGCAGGCCCCGAGCTTGCGATCGAGATCCTCGGGGTCGTTGTGCTTCCAGATCACCTTGTCGGCGCGCGAATGACGGATCCCCTCGATCATCGAGGCATGGTTGAGTGCGTCCGACAGGATCACCGCGTTAGGGATTCGCGCGCCCAGCGTGCCGAGGGCGGCCCAGTTCGAAACGTATCCCGACGAGAAGAGCAGCGCCCCCTCCTTGCCGTGCAGATCGGCAAGCTCCGCCTCGAGCCCGATATGGTGATGCGCGGTGCCCGAGATGTTGCGCGTGCCCCCGGCCCCCGTTCCGCAGGCCTGCGCCGTCTCGACCATCGCCGCCACGACGTCCGGATGCTGTCCCATCCCGAGATAGTCGTTGGAGCACCAGACCGTGACCTCGCGCGCGCCATCGGAGCCGTGATTGGTGACCTTCGGAAATTCCCCGCAGCGCCGTTCGAGATCGGCGAAGATGCGATAATTGCCCTCGTCCTTGAGTGCGTCGATCTGGGACTGGAAGAGGGCATCAAAATCCATGGGGTGTCTCGCTTTGCGGCATGTCGTCCTTGGGGGTGGGGGCGGGCAGCATCCAGCGCCACAGCTTCGCATCGGGAAGCGGCAGCACCATCAGCCAATGTTCGAGAAGGGCCAGCCCCGTGAGGGTCGCGAGCAGCGCAAAGCGCATCTCGCCGGTAAAGACCAGGCGTTCGATCCAGCAGAAGACGGCGAGCGTCAGGACCAGAATCGATAGCGGAAAGAGCCAGCTCACCGGACCCTGCCGGAAATAGCTCGGCAGATGAGAGAGCGGGTTCGGCAGGAACTCGGTATTGATGCGCGGCACGCCCAGAAAGATGTTCAGCTTGGCCGAGATGCGCGCGAGGAACAGGATCGCGTAGGTCCAGAAGGCGAGCGTGTTCTCCGCCCCGAGCGTCAGCGCGGCCAGCACGATCAGCCCGGCGGCCAGCATGATCTCGTGCCAGGCGACGGCGCGCCAGGCGGCGCGGAACCTCTGCGCCTCGCTCAGACAGAAGGGCAGCGGCCCGCGGGCGGGCCCCGTCACAACGCCCGTGAGAAAGGCAAGCTCGATCCAGCCCCAGACGGCCAGCGCCGACAGGAACCCGCCGAACAGCGCGGCCTGCCCCCCCGCATCCCGCGTCAGCGCGGCGAGGGCGATCCCGCCCACGAGGAGCGGCAGGCCCAGGATCGCGAGGCGGAGATGCGCCTGCGGACCCTGTCCGTCCGCCCGCCTGACCGCCCAGAGGATCGCCCCGGTGGAAAACCACCAGACGAAGAGCGCGAGAAGCGCGGCGATCCACGGATTGGTCAAGTCGTCCTCCTCCTCGTCTCGTGACGCGGGGGTCATGTCCCCCGCATGTCCGCCCGTGTCAGTAGGCGGGCTCCATCCGCACGTCGCGGGGCACGTCGTTCTTCTTCACCGGCAGCGTGTAGAGGCTCGCGAAGGCCAGCGCCGCGGCGGCACCTGCCCGCGCACGGCCCAACGCGCCAGCGACGCCGCCCTTGCGCTTGGCCGCATCCATCGCGATCGCCGCACGATTCATCCGCTCGCAGCCACGGCGGAAGCGTGGATGCTCGATGTCGAGCTCGACCGGAAAGACCTGCCGCGCGATGGCGTTTGTCTTGCGGAAGACCTCCATGTCGTACCAGTCGATATCGACGCCCAGCGCTTCGTGGAATTTCGGCCGCGCATGGTCGCGCACCCACATCGTCGAATAGACCGCCGCCAGGAAGAACCGGATCCAGAGTCGGTTGCGCAGCGAATGGGTCAGCTTCGGATCGGTCCGCATCAAGAGCGCGAAGGCCTCTCCGTGGCTGAACTCGTCGTTGCACCATTCGCGGAACCACTTGAAGATCGGGTGGAACCGCTTGTCCGGGTTCGCCTCGAGATGGCGATAGATCGTGATATAGCGGGCGTAGCCGATCTTCTCCGACAGGTAGGTCGCGTAATAGATGAACTTGGGCCGGAAGAACGTGTACTTCTTCTCGCGCGTCAGAAAGCCGAGATTCACCGCCACGCCCGCCTCACGCAGCGCGTCGTTGATGAAGCCCGCATGCCGCGCCTCGTCCCGGCTCATGTAGCTGAAGAGCTGGCAGATATCGGGATTGTTGCCGCGCCGCTTCATCTCCTTGTAGAGCACGCAACCCGAGAACTCGGCGGTGCAGGACGACACGAGGAAATCGAGGAACTCGTCCTTCAGTTCGGGGTCCATCCCCTCCCAGTCGATCTCGTCCCATTCCTCGGTCTTGCGGAAATGGCCCTTGTTCGGGTCGCTCTTCATCTGCGCGAGCAGCGCGTCCCATTCGCTGCGCACCGGGCTCACGTCGACGCGGTCGAGCTCGTCGAAATCGGTGGTGTAGAAGCGCGGCGTCAGCAGCGTGTTCTGCATCGCCAGGTCGGTCGCGGCCTGGCTGTCGAAGCGCGACTGCTCCTGCTGGATGGCGAGCCCCTCCTCGACGGTCGCGGCGTCGGCGGTATGTGTCGCGTGTGCGTTCATGCCTTCCTCTCCTCCGAGAACGAGAACTCGCAGAGTTCCATGAATTCCAGATCGCCCGTCAGTTTCGTCCAGAGCCTCTCGAGCGTCGAGGCGCGGGTGATCGTGGCCATCCTGGCCTCGCGCACCTCCTCGCCGAACGGGGCCATCACCGGCGCGCCATGGACGAGCACCGTGTCGCCCGGCCCGATCACCGCCCCGTTGTCGAGCCGGACATGCGCGCTCAGCTCCTCGAAGCGATGCACGATCTCGACGGTGCAGGGCGCGGTCTCGGTATGTCGCGTCAGAAGTCCCATCACGTCCTCATTCGTCGAAAAGCGCGTGCCAGTAGCGCGTGTTGCCGGCCCCGAAGGAGGTGAGCTCCGTGCTCCACCCCGTCGCCGGATCGGACAGCACCACGCGTCCGTTGGCAAGCCGCGAGAGCGTCACGGGCGGATTGCCCGCAATGTCATGGACGACCCGTTTGCGCTGCAGCGCGTCGTTCACCACCGCGATGAAGGCCCCGTTATCGGTATCGAGCAGGACCTCTCCGTCCGGCGCGATCGCGCTTACCGCCACGCCGTCCCCGTCGAGCACGAAAGTCAGGCTGTCGAGGACCTCCGCCTCCGCCGGCTGCCCCGACGGCGTCCGGTCCGTGACCGAGGCATAGCTGGCGAGTCCCAGCGACACGAGCGCGAGCGTCACCATCCCGATGAGCGCGCCCTTCGGAATCATTTCCCGGTCGCGGCGCTCCATCTCGCGGCGTTCCGCGTCGTAGTAGAGCCCGCCCTCGATCCGCTTGACCGCCATCCTGGCCTCCCTATTCCGCCGCGACGGCCATCGGCCGCGGGCTGATTTCCGGCTGACACATCCGCGTCTCGACCGCGTCGGCCAGAATGCGCGCCGCCGCATCCGCGTCGGGGATGCAACGCAGCGCAGGCTGCACCTTCTTCATATGCCACGGGCGGATATGCGGCCAGAGGACGAAGTAACTCAGCCGCGTCTCCCCCGCCGTCGTAAGGGCGATCGTGCCGGTTCCGCCGGGAGCAGGACCCAGATCGGCACTCGCGATCCGAGAGAACGGCAGGTTCAGCGTCAGCGTCAGCGCCGCGCCCACCCGCATCGCGATCCGGTGCGTCGTGATCGTGTAGAGCGTGGCCCGTGCCTGAACCAGCGCGACGAGATACACGATGCCGCAGGCGACGACCCCCAGCAGCAGGAACGGAATGGCGAGCGGCAGCGCCCCCGCCAGCCCCATGCTCCCCGCCGAGGCCGCGACCCGTGCGACGGCGAGCAGCACGAAATATCCCGCGATCCAGCCGAGCCCCATCGAGGACCGCGCGAGCGCGAGGGTCTGCGGCCTGCCCTGCCAGAGGATCTCCTCGCCCCGGGGCAACGTCTCCGGCAGGCCCGGAACGGGCTCGAACGCGAAGTCGGGATCGTCGTCATGTGCCATGGTCAGGCCTCCTCGCCGTCTGTCTGCCTCACTCGTAGAGCGTGCCGCCCCCGAAGAAGGTCATGATCTTCTCTTCCTCGAGACAGCTGATCTGGCCCGGCGTCCGGATGTCGGGGATCTGCGCCATGCGGTTCGAGTTCAGCGTCTTGATGTCGACCCAACGCGGCTTCACCTTGACGAGAAAGATCGGCATAAGCTTCGTGCCGCCGCCGTATTCCGGCTCCAGCTCGAATTCGAGATAGCGGATCATGTGCTCGACCTCGTCGATCCAGATCTCGGTGACGGTGCCCACGACCTTGTCGTCCTTGCACACGACCGGCAATCCGCGCGGATCGCGTCCGGCGCTGACGAAGAACCCCTCGTGAAGGCTCATCGGCTGGATCTTGGGCCGCCCGGCACCGTTCAGCTCGGGATGGTCGCGCCGCGGCACCCACGAGGCCGGCCCGACCCCGTCGAGCATCGGATCGCCCGTCGGTTTGTGCGGAAAACCCTCGCCCACCGCCGTGCGCGCCATGGCCAGGTTCTCGCGGCGGTGCTGCATCTCGTTCTCGGCCGAGGGGACGACGACCTTGCCCTGTCCGTGGGGCAGGGAAATGGTCTTGGGCGACGGCACCGGGAACGGCCCCTGGTTCGGAGCGATATCGCCATCCTCGGTCTCAAGCGGATAGCCTTCGCGCATGTTCTCGGTCTGCAGGTAGTAGATCAGCAGCGCGAAGAACCCCCAGAAGAGCCAGATCGAAAGACTCGCGAGATCGAAATTTCCGAAAAACGTGACACCGACCATGATGTCCTCCTCTCAGGTTGGAAAATCGGCGAGGCCGATCTTGCCACCGCCGGATCCGGGCGGGACGGGATTGACGAAGGATAGACGCACCAGCGGCCCCAGGACCACGAGCGTGACGAAGAGAAGCGCGATCTCGACATGATAGACCGTCGTGTAGCCGAGCGCGGGGGAGGTCAGCACCTGACCGAGCGCCCCCGACATCGCCAGATGCGAGACGACGTCGCGGATCGCGCCGCCCATGGCGATCGACAGGCCAGCGGCACTCGCCTGCGCGGCACCCCAGGCTCCGAGGGCGAGGCCCCGCCCCGCCACGCCGCGTGCGGGCAATGTCATCGCGGCCGTCAGCGTCGCCACGGAAAAAAGCCCGCCGCCGAGCCCGATGCCGAAGGCCCCGCCGTAGAAGAGCACGTCTGATCCCATCGGTGCCGCAAAGATCACGGCCGAAAAGGCGGCGATTCCGAACAGGATGCCGCGCGCGGCCATGCGGAACGGGTCGAGGCCGCGACCGAGCCACCGCGCGGCAAGACCGAAGCCCAGAAGCGCGCCCGCCGCCCAGAGCGCCGAGAGCCACGTCGTGGCCGAGACGCTCAGCCCCATGATCTCGCCGCCATAGGGCTCGAGCAGCACGTCCTGCATGTTGAAGGCGAGCGTTCCGACAAAGACCACGGCCAGCAGCCGCCCCGCATCGCCACCGCTCGCGAAATCGGACCAGGCATCGCGGAATTGCGGCCGCGGCGCGGCCCGTTCGTCCGCGCTCATCACCCGGACATGCTCCTGCTTCCAGAGCGCGATGACGTTCAGGACCAGCGTGGCGAGCGCCGCCCCCTGCACCACCCGGATGAGCGCGAGCGGCGTGAAATCCGACAGCAGCCATCCGAAAACGACCGCGCTCACACCCATGCCCACGAGGAACATCACATAGAGCAGCGCCACGACCCGCGGCCGCGTCTCGTCCGTCGCCCGGTCGCTCGCGAGCGCGAGGCCCGCCGTCTGCGTCATGTGGAGCCCGAGGCCCGTCATCAGAAAGGCCAGCGCGGCCAGGACCTCGCCCGCGAAGGGCACATCGTGAACCGTGTCGCCGCCCAGCACCAGCAACGCGAAAGGCATGAGCGCGAGCCCACCCATCTGCCAGAGCGATCCGAACCAGAGATAGGGGATCCGCTTCCAGCCGATCGCACTGCGATGCGTGTCCGACCGGAACCCGAGCAGCGCACGGAAGGGCGCGATCAGCACCGGCAGCGCGATCATCGCGGCGACCAGCGTGGCGGCCAGCGACAGCTCGACGATCATCACCCGGTTGAGCGTGCCCAGAAGCATCACGCTCGCCATCCCGACGCTCACCTGAAAGAGCGACAGCCGCAGAAGCTGCCCGAGAGGCAGATCCACGCTCGCCGCGTCGGAGAACGGCAGGAGCCTGAGAGAGATCCGCGCGAGGCTCATGACGAGTATTCCAGGCAGGTCGAAATGTAGAAACCCGAATTGACCCGCTCGATCTCCGACAGATTGCCGAGCGCACCGGCCCGGCGCGCGGCCCTCGCAAGCGCCTCGGTGCGCTGCGGCACCATCACCGGCGAGCGGTCGGAGCGCGGGAAAAGCCGCCCCGCCCCCCACATCGCCATCAGCATCGTCGTGCGCGGCGGGACGGTCAGCACGATCCGGCCCCGCACCCGCGCGCCCAGCGCGGCGAGCGCCGATCCGATCTCGGCCGCGTCGTAATAGATGAGGCTGTCCATCGCGACCACGTGGTCGAAATCCCCGAGCGCGGGGTCGAGCATGTCGCCCGCCCGGAACGTCACGTTACCCTGCAGATGCGCCGGCAACCGCTCCCGTGCCACCTCGATTAGCGCGGGCGAGATATCGACGGCCATGACGCGGGCCCCCCGCTCGGCCAGTGCGACGCTCATCTGTCCCGCGCCGCAACCCGCGTCGAGCACACGCATTCCGTTCAGATCCTGCGGCAGCCGCGACAGCATCACCGCGCGCATCCGGTCGCGCCCCGCGCGCACGGTCCGGCGGATGCCGCTGACCGGCGCGTCGCTGGTCAGCCGCGCCCAGACATCCGTGGCGGTCCGGTCGAAATAGGTCTCGACCCGCGAACGCGTCGCCTCGTAGCTCATGCCGGGCCCTCCCGGAACGGGCCCACGCCCCGGATCGGGCCCGAGGCACGCCGCGAGAGGAAGGCGGCGGGCCGCATCAATCGAACCCCAAAAGCTCGAAGATCTCGCGATCGGGCAGCGGCGCGGGAGCGAGCGGCTCCGTCCCCGCAAAAAGCCGTTCGGCCAGCCGGATATACTCGGCCCGCGCCAGCACGATATCCTCCTCGTCGGGCATCTCGAACAGCGTCTTCTTCTTCAGCCGCGACCGCCTGATCGCGTCGATATCGGGCATATGCGCGATCCGGTCGAATCCGACCGTCCGGCAATAACGATCGACCTCGTCGGTATCCTTCGAGCGGTTGGCGATGCATCCCGCCAGTCTGACACCGTAATTCTTGGCCTTGGCCTGCACCGCCGCGATGATCCGGTTCATCGCGTAGATGCTGTCGAAATCGTTGGCCGTGACGATCACCGCCCGGTCGGCATGCTGCAGCGGCGCCGCGAAACCGCCGCAGACCACGTCGCCCAGCACGTCGAAGATCACCACATCGGTATCCTCGAGCATGTGGTGCTGCTTCAGAAGCTTGACGGTCTGGCCCACGACATAGCCGCCGCAGCCGGTGCCCGCGGGTGGTCCGCCCGCCTCGACGCATTGCACGCCGCCCCAGCCCTCGGTCACGAAATCCTCGGGGCGCAGCTCCTCGGCGTGGAAATCGACCTCCTTGAGGATGTCGATCACCGTCGGCTGCAGCTTGCCGGTCAGGGTGAAGGTGCTGTCGTGCTTGGGGTCGCAACCGATCTGCAGCACGCGCTTGCCCATCTTGGCGAAGGCGGCCGACAGGTTGCTCGACGTGGTCGACTTGCCGATCCCGCCCTTGCCGTAGACCGAGAAGACCTTGGCCCCCTCGATCGCCAGGTTCATGTCCTGATGGACCTGGACCGATCCTTCTCCGTCCTCTCCCAATCGCGGAACGCCGGCGGCGGCGCGCAGGGTCGAAACCTCGTCTCTGGGGCTCATCGCTGTCCTTCCCGGAGGGCCTGGCCCTCCTTCATCTGTCCCAAAATACTCCGGGGGCGCGGGGGCTGGCCCCCGCTCCTCGGCTCGTCGGTTGCGCAGGGTCCGATCATTCCGCCGCGACCCCCTCCAGCCGGTCCTCGATTTCGTCGGCTGCCCGCGTCAGCGCCTCGAGCGTCTCCTCGTCGGGCTGCCAATAGGCGCGATCGGATGCTTCGAGCAGCCGCCCGGCCATCCGCGCGCTCGCCGCCGGGTTGAGCTCGGACAGCCGCCTGCGCATCGCATCGTCGAGGACGAAGGTCTCGCTCAGCCGCTGATAGACCCAAGGCTCCACCTCGCCGGTCGTGGCCGACCAGCCCAGCGTGTTGGTCACGTGCGCCTCGATCTGGCGCACGCCCTCGTGGCCGTGGGTCAGCAGGCTTTCGTAGAATTTCGGGTTGAGGCTCCGCGAGCGTGTCTCGAGCGCGACCTGGTCGCGCAGCGTCCGGACCTTGCCCGCGCCGCGCGTTTGGTCGCCGATATAGACCGATGTCGCATGACCCTTGGCGCGCTTCACCGCCCGCGCGATCCCGCCCAGCGTGTCGAAATAGTGATCCACCGACGTCACGCCCAGCTCGACCGATTCGAGGTTCTGATAGGCGAGGTCCACGTCCTTGAGCGCCTTCTGCAGCAGTCCGGATTGCGGCGCGGACTTGCCGTCGCGGCCATAGGCAAAGCTCTTGCGTGCCTCGTAGGCATCGGCAAGCTCGTCCTCCTCGCCGAAGGCCGATCCATCGACCAGCTGGTTGACGTTCGAGCCATAGACCCCTTCGGCATTCGAGAAGACCCGCAGGGCCGCGACCTCGAGGTCGACATCCATCGCATCGGCATAGGCCAGCGCATGGGCGCGCACGAAATTGCGCTCCAAAGGCTCATCGGCCGTCGCGGCCTTCCAGGCGGCCTCGGCCAGCATCCGCGTCTGCAGCGGCAGCAGATCGCGAAAGATCCCCGACAGGGTCATGACCACGTCGATCCGCGGCCGCCCGAGCTCCTCCAGCGGCACCAGTTCCGCACCGCAAAGCCGCCCGTAAGCGTCGAAACGCGGGGTCGCACCCATCAGGCTCAGCGCCTGCGCGATCGGCCCGCCATCGGACTTGATGTTGTCGGATCCCCAAAGAACCAGCGCCACGGATCGCGGCAGCGTCTCATGCGTGTCGAGCAGCAGTTGCGCCTGCCGCGCGCCGTCCTCCATTGCAAAGGCCGTCGGCATCCGGAACGGGTCGAAGGCGTGAATGTTGCGCCCCGTGGGCAGGATGTCGGGCGAGCGGATCAGATCGCCGCCCGGCACCGGCGCGGTGAAATGCCCGCCCAGCGCGCGCAGCATCGCGGGGATCTCGGTCTCCTCGCGAAGCGCCGCATCCACACGGGCGCGCGCCTCCTCGCTCTGGTCGGGCAGCAGGTCGAGCATGTCGGCGCGCGCATCGTCGTTCATCGCGCGACCGACGACGTGCAGCCCCTCGGGCATCAGCGCCTCTTCCGTCTCGATCAGGCGCAGCCACAGTTCCTCGGGCGCACTGCCGTCCATGTCGACCGCCGCCGCCTGATCCGCGATCAACCGTTCCAGCTCGGCCCGCGCCTCGCCCGGCGCGGTCTCGCGCCAGCGTGTCAAACTATCCTTGAGCTCGGACAGACCTTTATAGAGCCCCGCCTGCCGCAAGGGCGGCGTCAGATGCGTGACGCAGACCGCATTCGACCTCCGCTTGGCCAGCGTCGCCTCGCTCGGGTTGTTCGCCGCATAGAGATAGACGTTCGGCATGCAGCCGATCAGCCGGTCGGACCAGTCGCCCGGCCCCATCCCCACCTGACGCCCCGGCATGAATTCGAGCGCGCCGTGCATCCCGAAATGCAGCAGCACGTCGGCTCCGAACTCCTCGCGCAGCCAGCGATAGAACGCGACGAAGGCATGGGTCGGCGCAAAGCTCTTCTCGAAGAGCAGCCGCATGGGATCGCCCTCGTAGCCGAAGGCAGGCTGCACGCCGACGAAGACGTTGCCGAACCGCGCGCCAAGGACGAACACGCCGCGCCCATCGCTCTGCTGGCGTCCCGGCACGGGGCCCCAGGCCGCCTCGATCTCCCCCAGCCATGGGGTGTCGCGCACCATCGCGTCGGCCGGCACATGGGCGGCGACGTTCGCCTCCTGTCCGTATTGCGCGGCATTGCCGCCAAGCACGGTGCGGCGCAGCTCGTCGACGCTCTCGGGCGGGTCGAGGTCATAACCCTCGGCCTTCATTGCGTGCAGAGTATTGTGCAGGCTTTCGAAGACCGACAGGTAGGCCGCCGTCCCGACCGCGCCGGCATTGGGCGGAAACCCGTAGAGGATCACGGCGGCCTTGCGGGTCGCCACCTCGCTGCGGCGCAGGCGGGCAAGCCGCGCGGTCTTGTCGACCAGCGCCGCGATCCGCTCGTGGCAAGGGGCCATCGCGCGCCCCGTATCGCCGTGGCACTTGAACGCGCAGCCGTCGCAGCCCCCCGCGCCGTGCCGCCCGGCAAAGATCGTCGGGTTCGTCGCCCCGTCGATCTCGGGCAGCGCGACCAGCATCGTGGTCTCCACGGGTCCGAGGCCCCCGCCCGACCCGGCCCATTGGCCGAGCGTCTGGAATTCCAGCGGATGCGCCGCGATGTAGGGCAGGTCGAGCCGCCTGAGCACGTCCACGGCGGCACCGGAATCGTTGTAGGCGGGCCCGCCCACCAGCGAGAACCCGGTGAGCGAGACCAACGCGTCGATCTCTCCTTCGAGGTACCGCTCGATCGCCGGACGCCCGTCGAGCCCACCGGCGAAAGCCGGCAGCACGTCGATACCCTCGGCCTCGAAGGCGCGGATGACCGCGTCGTAATGCGCGGTATCGCCCGCCAGCACATAGCTGCGCATCATCAGCAGGCCCACGCGCGGGCGTCCGGCCCCGCGCGCGATCCGCGCGGGATCGGTCGTGATCCGCTCGGGCAGATCCGGGTGATAGAGGCCGACCAGCGGGTAATCTATCGGATCCTCGGCTGTCGCCCCGCGCCAGCGCATCTCCGAGGCATAGCGCCCCAGAAGGAAGCGCACCATCTGCTCGAGATTGTCGTCCGACCCGGCAAGCCAGTATTGCATCGTCAGGAACCAGGCCCGCAGGTCCTGCGCCTTGCCCGGCACGAAGCGCAGGATCTTCGGCAGCCGGCGCAGCATGGCCATCTGCTTCTCGCCCGAGGCGCGACCCGTCTTGCGCGATCCCTTGAGCCGCTTCATCAGCTTGCCCAGCCCCGAGGGCGGCCGCGCCATGTCGAGATCGCCCATCTTCGTCAGGCGCACGATCTGCGCGTCTGCGACCATCCCCACCATCGCGTCGCAGCGTGCGCGCGCGGCCTCGAGGTTCGGAAGGATCGCGTTCAGATGCTCCTCGAGGAACAGGAGCGTCGTGACCACCATGTCGGCGCGGTCGATCGCCTCGCGCGCCTCGTGCAACGCGTCGGGCCGCGCCGACCATTCGGCGGCCGCATGGACGGAAATCGACAGCCCCGGGAAATCGCGGGCGAGCCGCGGCAGGATTCGCGCCGCCGGCCCCGCCGCATGCGCGTCAAGCGTGACGATCGCGATCCGGTAGCCCGGGTCGATATGTCCGACCTCATCGCGCATAATGGGCCTTTGCCTCGTAGAGCGTGTCGATGCTGATCTCCGAAAGGCCCCGCTCCGCAGCGAAGGTCTCGGTGTTGCGGCGCGCCTTGCCGCGCACGAAGAAGGGGATCTTCTTCAGCTCCCGCTCGGCATCGGATAGCCACGTGACCACGTCGCCCCCGTCGGGCTTCATCTGTCCCGAAATACTCCGGGCGTCGTCAATCGAGGCGCCATCGGTCCGAGCCCGATTGGCGACGGGCTGGCCCCCGGCGCTTTCCTCCCGCGCCACGGCCTTGGCCCCGTGATGCGACGCGCCGGCATCGTCATGAAACTCGAAATCCTCGCGGAACATGTGCAGCAGATGCTCCTCGAGGCCCATGACCAGCGGATGCACCCACGTGTCGAAAAGGACGTTCGCCCCCTCGAACCCCATGATCGGCGAATATCGCGCGGGATAATCCTGCACGTGGACCGGGGCCGAGATGACGGCGCAGGGAATGCCCAGCCGCTTGCCCGTGTGACGCTCCATCTGCGTGCCGAGGATCAACTCGGGGGCCGCCTCCTCGATCGCGCGTTCCACGTCGAGGTAATCGTCGGTGACGAGCGCGCTCAGCCCGTATTCCCTGGCCGCCGCCCGCAGCGGCCTCGCGAATTCGCGGTTGTAGCAGCCCATGCCGCAGACCTCGAACCCCATCTCGTCGCGGGCGACGCGGGCCGCCGCGATCACGTGGGTCGCGTCCCCGAAGATGAAGACGCGCTTGCCGGTCAGATACGTGCTGTCGACGCTCGCCGAATACCAGGGCAGCCGCAGCCCCGCGTCGGAGGGGGCCTGCGCCTCGGGCACCAGCGCGCGGATCTCGCGCACGAAGTCGCGCGTCGCGCCCACGCCGATCGGCACGATGCGCGTATAGGGCTGCCCCAGCTCCTTCTCGCACCAGCGCGCCGCCGCCTCTCCCGTCTCGGGATAGAGCAGGACGTTGAAATGCGCGGCCCCGAGCCGGGCGATATCCGAGGGCGACGATCCCATCGGCGCGGTCACGTTCACCTCGATCCCCATATCGGCCAGCAGCCCGGTGATCTCGGCCACGTCGTCGCGATGCCGGAACCCGAGCCCGGTCGGCCCCAGGATGTTGCAGGTCGGGCGCGCCGTCCGCTCGACCGGTGCCGCCAGCCGGCGCACGATCTGGTAGAACGTCTCGTCCGCGCCGAAATTCTCCTTGCGCTGGTAGGAGGGTAGCTCCAGCGGGATCACCGGGATGCCGCCCAGATCCATGCTCGATGCCATGCCGCCCGGATCGTCCTGGATCAGCTCGGCGGTGCAGGACGCGCCCACGATGATCGCCTCGGGCTTGAACCGCGCGACCGCGTCCTCACAGGTCCGGCGGAAGAGGTCGGCGGTATCCGCGCCCAGATCGCGCTCCTGGAAGGTGGTGTAGCTCACCGGCGGGCGGCGGTCGCGCCGCTCGATCATGGTGAAGAGCAGGTCGGCATAGGTGTCGCCCTGCGGCGCGTGCAGGACGTAATGCAGGCCCGTCATGCCCGTGGCGACCCGCATCGCCCCCACATGCGGCGGTCCTTCATATGTCCAGACCGAGAGCTTCATGTCCGGCCTCGCGCCGTGAGTATTTTCGGACAGATGAAGCAGGAGGTCATTCCGCGGCCTCCAGTCTCAGTGCCTCGCGGCGGCGCAGCGGCCGCGCGAAGAGCTGCGCAAGGTCGCCCGCCTGCTCGTAGAAATGCACCGGCGTGAAGACGAGCTCGATCGCCCATTTCGTCGCCAGCCCCTCGGCCTCCAGCGGATTGGCGAGACCGAGGCCGCAGACCGTGAGGTCGGGTCGCGCCGCGCGGGCCCGGTCGAGTTGCAGATCGACATCCTGCCCCTCGGAAATCACCGGCCCCGCGGGGAGCAGGTCCAGATCCGGACCCACGATGTCGCGGTGGATATAGGGGGACCCGACCTCGATCGCCTCCATCCCGCATTCGCGGGTCAGGAACCGCGCGAGCGGGATCTCCAGCTGACTGTCAGGAAAGAAGAAGATGCGCTTGCCGCTGAGCGTCGTGGTCGCCGCCGCGATGGCGCGACGCGCCCGGTCGCGCGGCGCATCGGTGACGCGGGCGAAGGTCTCGGCGTCGATGCCCATCTCGCGCGCGATCGCGGCAAGCCAGGCGGTCGTCCCCTCTTCGCCGAAGGGCAGCGGCGCGGGAATGTGGCGTGCGCCGCGCCGCGTGAGCGCGCCGAGCGTCTCGCCCAGGAAGGGCTGGACCAGCGCCACGCGCGTCTTCGGTCCGACATGCGGAATGTCGTCGGCGCGCCGCGCGGGCAGGCAGCGCACGCGATCGATTCCCATCGCCGACAGCAGCGCCAGCATCTGATCCTCGACCACGTCCGGCAGCGCGCCGACGACCAGAAGCTCCTCGGCTTCGGTCTCGGGCAGGGCAGGCACCATCGAGGCGAGGCAGGTATCCTCGCCCTCGGTGAAGGTCGTCTCGATCCCCGATCCCGAATAGCTCAGCACGCGGACATGCGGCGCGTGTTCGCGGCTCAACCTCTCGGCGGCGCGCGACAAGTCCAGCTTGATGACTTCCGACGGGCAGGACCCGACGAGGAAGAGCTGGCGGATGTCCGGCCGCCGCTCCAGCAGGCGGGCGACCTCGCGGTCGAGCTCGTCCTGGGCGTCGGCCATGCCGGCGAGATCGCTTTCCTCGAGGATGGCAGTCGCGAATCGCGGCTCGGCGAAGATCATCACGCCGGCGGCCGATTGCAGCAGATGCGCGCAGGTGCGCGATCCCACGACCAGGAAGAACGCGTCCTGCATCTTGCGATGCAGCCAGATGATGCCGGTCAGTCCGCAGAAGACCTCGCGCTGGCCCCGCTCCTTCAGGACGGGGGCCTGGCCGCAGCCGCGGGCGGGGGGCGGCGGCAGGTCGCTCATGCCCCACCCCCGAGCCGCGCGCGGCGCAACTTCAGCACGAACTGCGCCGCGTTGACGACATAGAGCGCATAGGCGGCGAGCGCGGTCGCCATCAGCGCGCCCGGCGGAAACGCATGCGTCATGAGCGCGAAGAGATAGAGGGAATGAAGCGCGATGACCGCGAAGCTCACCATGTCCTCCCAGAAGAAGGCCGGAGCGAGAAGGTACTGGCCGAAGACGACCTTCTCCCAGATCGCGCCGGTCACCATGATGAGATAGAGGACCAGCGTCTTGACCACGACCGACAGCGTCGCGGCCTGATACCCCTCGCCCGTCCAGAGATAGTGCACGACGAGCGCGAGCGAGACGAGAAATACCAGGAACTGCACGGGGGCGAGGATCCCCTGGACCAGTGTCCATCTGGTGGCGTCGCGGCGCGATCTCTCGGCCGGGGAATAGAGCGGCGCGGTCGTCATCTGCGAAGGAATCCGGGTGTCCGACATGGTGAAAGACAAGCACCGGTCCGTCAAAGTGTCAACTCAAACTTACACTTTCGACAATGACCACGGGACAGGTGTTAACGCCAATTTCCCTTCTGCGACGCGGCATTCCGTGCCGCTCCGCTGCGTCGCGCGGCCCTTCTGTCAAATGCTTTTGACAAATGGGCCCCGCTCGGGCCACACTCTCCGCGCCGACCGGCATTGAAAGAGGGTCGGCCCTCTCCCGGAGGAACGGCATGCCCAGTCCAATCGTGCATCCCGCGCAGAACGGCGAAACCGGCGTCACCGCCCTCGCCCGCCGCGCCCTGTCGGTCCTTGCGCAGCGCAAGCTGGGCGGGCGCGCGATGTCCGAGCGGTTCGTCGAACGTCTGCGCCGCGCCACCGAAGCCACCGATCCCGCCCAACGCGACCGCCTCCTGCTCGAGATGGACGAGGCCGGCATCACAGAAGAGGAGATCTGCGACATCTACATCCCCGAGGTCGCGCGCCGGATGGGCGACGACTGGGTCGCCGACCGGATGAGCTTCGCAGAAGTCTCGATCGGGACCGCGCGCCTGCAATCCATGTTGCGTCACCTGCTGCCCCCCGTCGCCGAACCGAATGGCGGGGCCGGCAATCTCATCGTGCTGGTTCTGGCCAGCGAGGATCACACGCTGGGCGCGATGGTCCTGACGGGACAGCTCCGCCGCATCGGCGTGTCGGTCCGCCTCCTGCTGGGCCAGCCGCTCGGGACACTGGCCGAGATCGCGGCAAGCGGCGATTACGACGGCATCCTGATTTCGGTCGCGCCCGCCGACGACCTGTCGGAAGTGGCCCGGACGATCGTGGCCCTGCGCCGGGCGAGCCGGGCGCGTGTGCCGTTGATCGTCGGCGGCGGCCTCCTCGCCCACGGGGCCGAGGCCGCCCGCGCCCGCACAGGTGCCGATTACGCGACCAACGATCTGCGCCTCGCGCTGCAGATCTGCGGCTGCGAACCGGTCCGACCGGGTCCGGCATGATCCGTGTCCTGTCGCAACGGGCGCCGCGCCGATGACCTCGCGCGGTGCAAGGGACTGGCCACAGGGCGCGATGCCGCTCGTGGCGCCCGAACTCCTCTCGTCGATCGTCGCGCGGGCGGCCGACATCTCCATCGTCATCAGCGACATGGGGCAGGTGCAGTCGGTTCTCGTCAATCCCGACCTTCAGGGATTCGGCGATCTCGACGACTGGCAGGGCCGCGACATCCGCGAGACGCTGACCTCCGAATCGGTTCGCAAGCTCGACGCGCGTCTGGCCGAGTTCGCCGGCAGGAACGAGACCGTCCGCCCGATCGAGCTCAACCACCGCCTCGGCGACGGACGCGAATTCCCGATCCGCTACGGTGTCCAGAGGCTCGGACCCGACGGGTCGATCATCCTGCTGGGCCGCGACCTGCGCCCCATCGCCGAGATGCAGCAGCAGCTCGTCGAGGCACAGCTCGCGCTCGAGCGCGATTACGAAGCCAATCGCGAGGTGGCGACGCGGCTCAGGGTCCTGCTCGACATCACCCGCGACGCGGCCATCTACGTCTCGATGGCCTCCGGCCGCATCGTCGAGCTCAACGCCCGCGCGGCGCGGCTCCTCGGTGGATCGGTCGAGGGGCTGCGCGGCATGTCCTTCGGGGGCGAACTTACGGGCGCGGGCGATGCAGGCGTGATTGACCATCTCGCGCAGGCCGGCCGGGCCGAGGGGGGCGGGGCCACGCAGCTCGTCGCGCGGCGCACGGGCGGCACGCTCGACATCCGCGTCACGCTGTTCCGCGCCTCGGGCGAGCGGATGCTGATCTGCCGCCTCGACCGCGCCGAGCAGGACATGCAGACGGACGGCCCCATGGGCGACCGGCTGTCGCGGCTCCACGATGCCTGCCCCGACGGCATCGTCTTCACCGATCGCGCAGGCCAGATCCTGTCGGTCAACGACGGCTTCCTCGACCTCGCCGATCTCGAAGGCCCCGAGGACGTGAAGGGCCGCTCGCTCTCCGATTTTCTCGCGCGGGGCGAGGTCGATCTGAGGCTCATGTCCGACACGGCCGTGCGCAACGGCCAGATGCGCCTCTACTCCACGCGGATCGTCACCGCGGGCGGTGGCGAGCGGGCGGTGGGCATCTCGGTCACCTATCTCGCCGACGGTCAGCACCCGGCACTGGGCTACGTGCTGCGCGACGCGCGGCTGCCCGACGGCACGCGCCCGGCGCAGGGCGGCGTCGACGACGACACGATGGAATCGATCCGCGCGCTCGTCGGCACGGCCTCGCTCAAGGAACTCGTGGGCGAGACCAGCGACGTGATCGAGAAGATGTGTATCGAGACGGCGGTGGAGCTTACCTCCAACAATCGCGTCGCCGCGGCCGAGATGCTGGGACTTTCCCGTCAGAGCCTCTACGTGAAGCTGCGGAAGTACGGGCTGCTGGCCCGAAACGACGACTGAAGGAAGGACTCCCGATGACCGACACCGCCCATCGCGTGGTTCTCGCCGCGCGCCCCGAAGGCCGTGCGACGACGGACCATCTGCGCCACGAAAGCTTCGACCTGCCCGAACCGGGCCCGGGCGAGGTGCTGCTCCGCACGATCTGGCTCTCGCTCGACCCCTACATGCGCGGCCGGATGAGCGACGCGAAATCCTACGCCACCCCCGTCGCCATCGACGAGACGATGACGGGTCAGACCGTGGGCGAGGTGATCGCCTCCAACCACGACGGCTTCGCCCCCGGCGACATCGCGACCGGCATGACAGGCTGGACCGACCGCGCCGTGATGAAGGGCGACGAGTTGCGCAAGCTCGACCCGACCCGCGCGCCGCTGCAGACGGCGCTCGGCATCCTCGGAATGCCCGGCATGACCGCCTGGACCGGCCTTACCCGCATCCTCGAGGCGAAGAAGGGACAGACGATCGTCATCTCGGCCGCGACCGGTGCGGTGGGATCGGTCGCGGGACAGCTCGCCCATGCAAGGGGCCTCAGGGTCGTGGGCGTCGCCGGCGGGCCCGAGAAATGCGCCCATGCGACCGGTAACCTGGGCTACGACACCTGCATCGACCACCACGCCCACGCGGATGGAGAAGCGATGGCCAGGGCCATCGGCGAGGCCGCACCGAACGGCGTCGATCTCTATTTCGAGAATGTCGGCGGCAAGACACTCGCGGGCGTCGTTCCCAACATGAACGATCACGGCCGCATCGCCATCTGCGGCATGGTCGCCTGGTATGCCGGCGAAAACCTCGAGGACGCGATCTCCGGGCCCACGATCTGGCGCAACCTGCTGACACGCAAGCTGCGCGCCGAGGGGTTCATCATCTTCGATCACTGGGATCGTTTCCCGACCTTCCTCGACGAGGTCGCGCCGATGGTCGCGGACGGCACGATCACCTACCGCGAAAGCGTGACCGACGGGCTCGAGAATGCGCCCAAGGCCTTCGTCGGGATGCTCGCGGGCGACAATTTCGGCAAGACGCTCGTCAGGGTCGGGCCCGACCCCTAGGGCCACTCGGCGCGCGCAAGGTCGTAGGCCTTGCGCATCAGCGTCGGCAGGTCGGCGGGGCGGAACCGGTCAAGCGGCACGAAGCTGCCGCGACCGGGCACGGCATCGCCGACCTCGGCCACCATCAGCTTCAGGCGCAGGTGGAAATGCGTGAATGTGTGGCGCACCTCCGCCGGCAGCGCGCGCCAGTCGGCTTCGACGGGGGGCGTGTGCTCCGGCACCTCCTCCGCCCAGCCGCTGCCGGGCCAGCCCAGCATTCCGCCCAGCAGCCCCCGCGCCTCGCGCACCTCCAGAAGCCACGCGCCGTCACCCCGCCGCGCGAGATAGGCGACCCCCTGCCGCACGGGCTTCGCGGCCTTGGGCGTCTTCGCGGGCAGTTCGGCCGCGACTCCCGCCTCCCTCGCGGCGCAGGGTGCGCGCCATGGGCAGATCCCGCAGGCGGGGCTTCGGGGCGTGCAGATCGTGGCCCCCAGATCCATCACCGCCTGCGCGTAATCGCCGGGCCGCGCCTCCGGCGTCGTGCGCGCGGCAAGTTCGGTCAGGCGGCCCTTGGCCCCGGGCAGCGGATCGCGCACGTCGTGAAGCCGCGCCATCACCCGCTCCACGTTGCCGTCGACGACGACCTCCGCCCGGTCGAAGGCGATCGCGGCGATCGCGGCGGCGGTATAGGGCCCGATGCCCGGCAGCGCGATCAGCCCCTCGCGCGTGTCGGGAAACCGCCCGCCATGCGCCTCCGCCACGACGCGCGCGCATTTCAGCAGGTTCCGCGCCCGCGCGTAATATCCAAGCCCCGCCCAGGCGGCCATCACTTCCGCATCCTCGGCCGCGGCCAGATCCTCGACCCGCGGCCAGCGCTCGGTGAAGCGGGCGAAATGGCCCTTCACGGCGGCAACGGTCGTCTGCTGCAGCATCACCTCCGACAGCCACACGCGATAGGGATCCGGCCGCTCGCCCGTCGCTCGTGCCGCCGGCCCCGCCCGCCAGGGCATCGCGCGCGCATGGATGTCGTACCAGTCGAGAAGCGCGCGGGTCAGTTCGTCGTCACGCAATTTTTAGCCTCCTTCCGCCAAAACGGCTGGCCCGCTCGCGCGCGCACCCGTAGATAGACCCCATGGTCCAGAAACCGCCCAGACGTCCCACCGGCAAAGGCTTCCAGCGCACCTCGACGCTGGTGGAGCGGCAGATCCGCAAGGCCGGCGAAAGCCGCGGCTTCGCGACCAGCCGGATCCTGACCCGCTGGGCCGAGATCGTCGGCCCCGACATGGCCGCCATCGCGCGCCCCGTCAACGTGACCCATGCGCGCTCGGGCCTCGGCGCGACGCTCACCGTTCTCACCACCGGCGCGCAGGCCCCCATGCTCGAAATGCAGAAGGACCGCCTGCGCGAACGCGTCAACGCCTGCTACGGCTATCAGGCCATCGCCAGGATCCGCATCACGCAGACCGCGCCCACGGGCTTTGCCGAAGGGGCCGCGCAGTTCGGCCATGCGCCGAAACCGCAGCCCAAGGCCGACCCCGCCATTACCGAGGCCGCCCGCCGGAACGCGGCCCCCGTCACCGATCCCGACCTTCGCGCGGCCCTCGAACGGCTCGGCGCGAACGTGCTCGGACACCCGAAATCTTCCTGAGGAGACCCCGATGAACAAGATCGTCCCCGCCGTCGCGGCCATCGCAATCGTCGCCGCCGGCGGCTGGTATCTCGCCGCCGGGCAAGGCCAGACCCCCGGCATGACACCCTTCGCGGCTGAGGCGCAGGAAAGCTCCGAGGCACCCGACCTCTCGCTCGTCGAGGAGATGCAGATCGGCAATCCCGACGCCGAGGTCACGGTCGTCGAATACGCCTCCTTCACCTGCCCGCATTGCCGGACCTTCCACGACAGCGTCTTCGACGAGCTCAAGGCCAACTACATCGACGAGGGCAAGATCAACTTCGTCTACCGCGAGGTCTATTTCGACCGTCCCGGCCTCTGGGCCAGCCTCATCGCGCGCTGCGCGGGGCCGGATCGCTATTTCCCGATCGTCGACATGATCTACGAGCGTCAGTCCGACTGGCTGTCGAGCAGCGATCCCGCGACCATCGCCGACAACCTGCGCAAGCTCGGAGTGACGGCGGGCCTCAGCCCCGATCAGGTGCAGGAATGCCTCAGCGACGCCGACAAGGCGCAGGCCCTCTTCGCGAGCTTCGAGCAGAACGCGGCCGAGGACGACATCCGCTCCACGCCGTCCTTCATCATCAACGGCGAGCAGTTCGGCAACATGAACTACGCCGACTTCTCCGAGCTGCTGGACGAACGCCTCTCGGACTGATCGCGCGCCAGCCGGTCCAGCGCCGCGTCGAGCGGCGCGGGATCGGCAAGCTCCAGCCGCACCGGCAGCGTCAGCACCTTGGCCCGCATCTCGGGGGCGAGGCGCACCGCATCCTTTTCCGTCGTGACGAGCTGCGCGCCCCGTGCGCGTGCCTCCCGCTCGAGCCGCATCATCAACGCGGGCGTCAGCGCCTGATGATCGTCGAGCGCCTCGGGACGGACCAGATCCGCCCCCAACTCGCGCAGGGTCTCGAAGAACTTCTCGGGCCGGCCGATCCCGGCGAAGGCCAGCGCGCGAAAGCCGGTCCAGTCCATCCCCGTGACGAGCGGCTTCAGCGCCCCCTCGATCTTCGGGACCGTTATGTGCCCGCCCCAGGCCCTCGTGAACTGTTCCTGCGCGGCATGCGGGCCGATCGACAGCACCAGATCCGCACGGGCAAGGCCCACCTCGACCGGCTCGCGCAGCGGCCCCGCCGGGATCACCCGGCCATTGCCGAACCCCACCGCCGCATCGACCACGAGGATCGACAGGTCCTTCACCAGCGACGGGTTCTGGAACCCGTCATCCATCACGATCACATCCGCGCCCGCCGCGACCGCCTGCCGGGCCGAGGCCGCCCTGTCCCGGCCGACCCAGACCGGCGCGAAGGCCGCGAGGAGCAGCGGTTCGTCGCCCACCCGGCCGGCATCGTGGCGCGTGGGATCGACGCGCATCGTATCGGTCTGCGTTCCGCCATAGCCGCGCGACACCAGATGCGGCGTCCATCCGCGATCGTTCAGGCGTTGCAGGATCGCCATGGCGGTCGGCGTCTTGCCGGTCCCGCCCGCGTTGAGGTTGCCGACGCAGATCACCGGAACGCCCACCCGCTCGCCCGGCCGCGCCACGCGCCGCGCCGTCGCCCGCGCATAGAGCGCCGAGAGCGGCTTGAGGCTCCGCGCCCGCCAGCCGACCTGCGAGGTGCTCCAGAATCCCGGCGGGCGCATCAGTGCGCCGCCCTGCGGGTGGCCGCCCGGTCGAGCGCCTGCCCGAGCGCGGCGAGCGTCAGGTTGCTGGCCTCGGCACCGCGGGTCGCGATGTCCCAGGCCTCGTGCGCGATCTCGGCCGCGAGGTCGGGCGCGAGGCAGGTCTCGACCATGGGGCCCAGCGCGCCGCCATCCGCGATCCGGCAGGCCCCGTTCGTCCGGTCGAGCGCGTCGAGCGGCTCGCCCCATGCCCCGGGCGCGGGCCCGTGCAGAACGACGGAGCCGAGCGCCGCGGGGATCATCGGGTCGCAGAACGCCCCCTGCCCCAGCGATCCGCCCAGATAGGTGAGAGAGGCGAGCCGCGCCCAGAGGCCGATCTCGCCCCTTTCGTCCGCGATCAGGATCTCGGTATCGGGCTCCAGATTGTCGCCCTGCGATCGCAGCGCGACCTCGCGCCCCTCTTCGCGCAGACGATCGACCAGGGCCGGAGCGATTTCCGGTTCGGCGAGCTCGAGGATCAGGAGCAGCCTGTGCGACAGCTTCGCGGCATGGGTCTGCGCCTCCAGCACGGTCTCGATCTCCTCGCCGGGCACCTCGGCGGCGAGCCAGACGGGACGGGTGGCCAAAACCTCCGACATCTCCTCGAGGTCGCTCTCGATGGCGGCGGGCGGCGGTGGCGTCGCGGCGAGCGGGACCAGCGCATGAACCCGGCCCGACAGCCGCGCATCCGGCGCGCGGGCATGGACGAAGTCGAACTGAGCGAGCGGCCGGACCAGCGCGATCGGATGGCGCGCGGGATCGGCCTCGACCGCGACGAGGGGGATGCCGCGCGACTGCGCGGCAAGCCACAGCACGGGATGCGGATCGGGGCCGGAAAAGACGATGGCGTCGGGATCCCAGAGGTTGAGAAACGCGCGCGTCGCGCTCCGCGTCTCGGGCGGGGATTGCACCCGCATCGCGATGTCCTCGACGCCGTCGGCCTCGCCGCTCGCGATCACGATGAGATCCTTCCGTTCGGCCACGAGATCCCTGACGACGAGCGCGGTGCCCTCGCCGCCCGCGCCGGGGCAGAAATGCACCCAGAGCAGAGGTCCCTCGCCGCGCGGGGGCACGTCCCCCGGGGGGACCATCCGCTCGCGACGTGCGCCCATGCGGTGGCGCAGCATGCTGAGCGAGAACGCCATGTTCCGACGCGCACCCTGCCTAGCCGCCGAGTTCCTCGGTCGGGGACGCCGCCTGTTCCTCGTCGCGCAGGCGATGGATATGCGCGATGAAGTACCGCATGTGGGCGTTGTCGACCGTGCGCTGCGCATGGGTCTTCCATGCGTTGTAGGCGCTCGCGTAATCGGGAAACATGCCGACGATGTGGATGTCGTCGACGTTCTTGAAGGCGTTTTGCGACGGGTCGACGAGTTCGCCGCCGAAGACGAGGTGCAGGCGCTGGGTCATTTGGAAGGCTCCGTTGATCCGCGCGAAGCCTAGTGGTCGTTGCGCCCCGGTCAAGGGCATGGACCGCATCGCCCCTCGTCCGGCAAGATCCCTCCGACCGCGCGACCGGACCCCGCCGCGCCACCCCGCGGCATCCCGAACCTTGCGAGCGTGCCGGTCGCGACCTAGGTGCGACAGGCGACGCGCGCCTTTTCCAAGGCCCTCCCCCTCAAGGAATGCCCCGATGCCCGACGATCTCTCCCGCCTCACCCGCGACCTCCTCGACGCGGCAACGAAGGCCGGGGCCGAGGCCGCCGACGCGATCGCGATCCGCGACACGTCGATCTCGATCGACGTCAGGGCGGGCGCGCTCGAACAGGCCGAACGCGCCGAGGGGACCGAGATCGGGCTACGCGTCCTGATGGGACGGCGGCAGGCCTGCGTCTCGGCCTCGGATCTCACGCCCGGGACGATGGCCGAGATGGCCGCCCGCGCGGTCGCCATGGCGCGCGAGGCACCCGAGGATCCGGGCGTGGGCCTCGCCGATCCGGACGATCTGGCGCGGGACCGCGATGCTTCGGCGCTCGAACTCATCGACCCGCGCCCCGAACCGGCCCCCTCTGAGCTGCAGGACGCGGCCCTCGCGATGGAGGCCGCGGCGGCAAGCGTCGAGGGCGTCAGCCAGGTGCAGGCAAGCTCGGCCGCCTACGGCTATCGCGACGTGCATCTGGCCGCGACGAACGGCTTTTCGGGCGGCTATTCGCGCAGCTCCAGCAGCCTGTCGGCCGTCGCGATCAGCGGTTCCGGAACGGGGATGGAGCGCGATTACCACGGCGAGGGGCGGATCTTTCGCGACGACCTGCCCGACCCGGCCGAGATCGGACGCATCGCGGGCGAACGCGCAGCGGCGCTGCAGAACCCGCGCCGGGCCAAGACGGGGGCCTATCCCGTCATCTACGACGAGCGCGTATCCTCGGGGCTGATCGGGCACCTCGTCATGGCGATCAACGGCAGCGCCATCGCCCGCGGATCGAGCTGGGCACGCGACTTGATGGGCGCGCAGGTCCTGCCGAAGGGCATCGACCTGATCGAGGACCCGCACCGGGTGCGGATCTCGGGCTCGCGGCCCTTCGACGCCGAAGGGCTCGCCACCGCGCGGCGCGCGATCGTCGAGGACGGCATCCTGCAAAGCTGGACGCTGGACCTCGCGAGCGCGCGCAAGCTTAGGCTTTCCTCAACGGCCAACGCGGCGCGGGGGCCGTCCTCGCCGCCACAGCCGGGGGTGACGAACCTGTCGATGACCCAGGGCGACGCCTCGCGCGCCGAGCTCATGGCCGAGATCGGGACGGGGCTGCTCGTCACGTCGCTGATCGGATCGACGATCAACCCCAATACGGGCGATTATTCGCGCGGGGCCTCGGGGTTCTGGATCGAGGGGGGCGAGATCGCCTATCCCGTGACCGGCATCACGCTGGCGGGCAACCTGCGCGAGATGCTGCCGCGGGTCCGGCCCGCCAACGATGCCCGCACGCATCTGAGCCGCGTGGTGCCCTCGCTCCTGGTCGAGGGTCTGACCCTTGCCGGCGACTGACCTCGCCCTTCTCATCGATGCGAGCCTCGCGGGCGGGCAGATCGCGATGTCGTACTGGCGGCGCGACCCCGAGACGAGAGCCAAGCCCGACGGCAGCCCGGTGAGCGAGGCCGACCTTGCCGTGGACGGTGCCCTGCGCGCGGCGCTGCTTCATGCGCGGCCGGATTACGGCTGGCTCAGCGAGGAGGCCGAGGACGATCTTGCCCGGATGGACCGGGAGCGATGCTTCATCCTCGATCCGATCGACGGGACGCGCGCCTATCTCGAGGGGCACGAAACCTGGGCGGTGAGCCTCGCCGTGGCCGAGGCCGGGCGACTGACCGCGGGCGTCATCCACATGCCGGCCAAGGGGCTGACCTATACCGCCGCGCTGGGACAGGGCGCAGCGCTCAACGGCACGCCGATCACCGTCACGCGGCAGGATGAGGTGTCAGGCGCGCGGATGATCACCTCCAAGGCGACCTATGCCGAGCGGAACTGGCGCGGCGCGGTACCGGATTTCGCGCGCCATTACCGCCCGTCGATGGCCTATCGGCTGGCAGTCGTGGCGCAGGGTCGGTTCGACGTGATGGCGACCTTCCGGCAGGCCTGGGAATGGGACATCGCGGCGGGCGCATTGATCGCGGCCGAGGCGGGAGCGCTCGTGACCGACCGGCATGGCGAACCGCTCAGCTTCAACTCGGCCGAGCGGTGCAGCACGGGCGTGCTGGCCGCCAATCCGGCGCTTCATGCGGAGATCCTGTCCGTCATGGCGTGATGCAAGGTGCTGCGCGTTCGGGGAGGTTTCGCGGCGAAACCTCCTCGCGGATCGCCCCCCCATCTAGTTGATAGTGCTGCATTTCGAGTTTCGCTTCGTGCGCGAAACTCAACTCTCGCCGAATCTTGCATGCACTTTTATGCGCCATTATGCATGGTCCTGCATGATTCGTGGGGTGGACGCGGTGGATCTGAACAATCCCGACATACGGCAGGACCTGCTCAGGCGGCGGCTGGCCGAGGGCGATGCGATCGTCGTGACGAGGATCGCGCGGGAATTCGGCGTCTCAGCCGACACGGTGCGCCGCGACCTCATCGCGCTCGAGGCCGAAGGCACGGCACGGCGGGTGCGCGGCGGTGCGGTCGCGCCCGCGGCTCCGATGGGCGAGCGACTGTCGAACGGGGTGGATCATTCGGCGCTGGCCCGACGGGCGGCGGCGCTTTGCGAGGGGTGCGACACGCTGATCCTCGACGGGGGGACGACGATCCTGGCCCTTGCCCGGCTCATTCCGCCCGCGCCCGGGCGGTTGATCGTGACGCCCTCGCCCTGGATCGCGAGCACCTGCGCCGAGGCCGGGATCGAGGTCGCGATGCCGGGCGGCAGGCTGAGCCCGCGCGGCGGCATCGTGACCGGCATGGATGTCGAGGCGTGGCTGGGCGACGTGTCGGCCGATATCGCGTTCCTCGGGGCCTGCGGAATCGAGGCGGAATTCGGGATGAGCAGCGACGACCTGGCCGAGGTGGGCGTCAAGCGCGCCATGGCGGCGGCCGCGCGGCAGAGCGTGATCGTGGCGGACCGGAGCAAGATCGGCCGCCGCGCGCGGCACAGGACGTTGCGATGCGAGGCGATCGCACGTCTTGTCACCGACGCGGATCGGCGCGAGACGGAGCCGTTCGCCCAGACGGGACTGGAGATTCTACATGCGTGACATTCGCACGCCGCGGCTGGCCGTGTCGGTCATGTTCGGGCTCAACGGGGCGCTTTTCGGGATCTGGGCATCGCGGATCCCGGCCTTCGTCGACCGGCTCGCCATTTCGGAAGGGGCGCTGGGGCTGTTGCTGCTCTGCATGGCGGTGGGCGCGCTCGTGTCGTTTCCGCTGGCGGGCAAGGGGTCGGACCGGATGGGGGCCGCGCGGCTGACGCGGCTGCTCGCGGCCTATTACGCGGTGACGCTGATCCTGCTGGCCGTGTCGCCGACATTCTGGATGCTGGGCGTGGCGCTCGCCCTTTTCGGATCGGCACACGGGGCGATGGACGTCGCCATGAACGCCTGGGCGGCCGAGGTTGAGCGTGAGATCGGACGCCCGATCATGCCGGTCTTCCACGCGATGTGGAGCCTCGGGGCGGGCCTCGGCGCGCTGTCGGGATACCTTGCCGTGGCGGGCGGGATCGGCGTGCCGCTGCATTTCGCGGGGCTCGCCGTCCTGCTGGCGGTGACGGGGCTGTTCCTGTCGGATGTGGGCTGGCAATCGGTCCGCAGCGTGTCGGTCGAGGGTCCGGTCTTTGCCTTTCCCAAGGGCGTGCTGGTGCTGGTGGGCCTCATCGCCTGCGCGGCGGGACTGGGCGAGGGAGCGATGGCCGACTGGAGCGCGGTCTACCTGATCGCCGAGCTGGGGACGTCGCAGGCGCAGGCGGCGCTGGGATACGCGGTCTTTTCGGTGACGATGGTCTGCACGCGGCTGTCGGGGCCCGCCATCATCGCGCGGCTCGGGCCGGACGGGACGGTGCGCGCGGCGGGGATCACGGCCGCGATCGGCGGAACGATCCTCGTCCTGGCCGGAACGCTCTGGGGGGCGCTTCTGGGCTTCGGCCTGCTGGGCGTTGGCTATGCCACGATCATACCGCTGGCATTCTCGCGCGCGGCCGCCGAGGGCGGCGCGGGGGCGGGCGCGGGCCGCGCAATCGCGAGCGTCGCGACGCTGGGCTATGGCGGGATGCTGGTCGGGCCGCCGCTGATCGGTGGTCTGGCCGAGCTGACCACGCTCAGGACCGCGTTCGCGATGCTGGCGATCCTGGCCCTTGCCGTGGTGCTGATGGCGCGGGTGATGCGGCCCGCGCGATGATCACTCCGCCGCCGTGCCGATGCCGTGGCGGGCATGGAAGCGGGCCAGTTCCCGCGCGCTCGGCGTGACGCCCGCGAAGGTCTTCACATAGGCCGGAAAGCGGGCGATCCGGGTCGGCACGCTTTCGCGGACCTGCATCGAGATATAGCCGATCTGCGCGAGATAGACGGTGCGCGCGCGCACGTCGGCCTCGTCCGGGGGGACGTCGAACCGCTCGAACAGGCGGGCAAGCGCGGCAAGCCGGCGGGCATCGGCCTCGGCGACGCGCGCCATGATCGCATCGGAGCGATGCGCCCAGCCCCGGATCGCGAGTTCGTAGCGCGGCTCGAACCCGTCATCGTCGACGAAGACGCTGAGAACGTTCAGCACCCCTTCGGCGATGGTGTCGGCATAGGCGTCGCAGGCCGCGACGAGCGTTTCGGTATTGCGCGCCTGCCAATCGTCGAAGAGCGCGTCGAGGATCGCGTTCCGGTCCTTGAAGAACCAGTAGAAGCTGGTGCGCGACAGGTCGAGCCGGGCGGCGAGCGTCTGGATCTTGACCGCGTCGAGCCCGCTTTCGAGGAAGGCCGCCCGCGCCGCGTCGAGCCAGACCTCGCGCGATCCGCGCCAGCCGGCGGATTTCCCGCCCGTTTCATGCGACTGCCCGTTTTCCATGCGCCCGAGACTAGACGGAACGCGGAGGTGCGACAAGGAAATGTGCAGCATCGGACAAAAACTTGACAGGTGTGAACAGAGTGTCGAAGGATCGGCCCGACGGCATGCCCGACGCCAC
This sequence comes from Palleronia sp. LCG004, assembly GCF_032931615.1. Lineage (NCBI taxonomy): Bacteria > Pseudomonadati > Pseudomonadota > Alphaproteobacteria > Rhodobacterales > Roseobacteraceae > Palleronia > Palleronia sp. LCG004. The sequence goes on along the minus strand of NZ_CP136759.1, from coordinate 2,891,042 downwards.
AGGAGATCCGCGCCATGCAGAACGACCCGCTCCTCCAGCCCTACGACCTCAAGCATCTGCGCCTGAAGAACCGGCTGATGCTATCGAGCCACGAGCCCGCCTATACCGAGGAGGGGATGCCCAAGGACCGCTATCGCGCCTATCACGCCGAGCGCGCGCGGGGCGGCGTCGCGCTGACCATGACGGCGGGCTCGGCCAACGTCTCGCGCGACAGCCCGCAGGCCTTCGGCAATATCGACGCCTGGAAGGACGAGGTGACGGGCTGGATGAAGGCCCTGACCGACGAGTGCCACGATCACGGCTGCGCGGTGATGATCCAGCTGACCCACATGGGACGGCGGGGCCGCTGGGACGACAACGACTGGCTGCCCACGGTCTCGGCCAGCCACGAGCGCGAGCCCGCGCACCGGCATTTCTGCAAGAAGGCCGAGGATTGGGACATCGAGCGGATCATCTCCGACTACGCCGATGCGGCCGAGCGGATGAAGGTCGCAGGCCTCGACGGGGTCGAGGTCAACGCCTACGGGCATCTGCTCGACCAGTTCTGGTCGCCGCTGACCAACGATCTCGACGCGCCGTGGGGCGGGGATCTGGACGCGCGGCTGAAGATGCCGTTCGCGGTGCTCGAGGCGATGCGTGCGCGTGTGGGGCCCGATTTCCTCATCGGGATCCGCTATACCGGGGACGAGATCCTCGAAGGCGGGCTCAGCCGCGATGACGGATTCGAGATCTCGCGACGGCTGAAGGAGAGCGGCCTCGTCGATTTCCTCAACGTCGTGCGGGGGCACATGACGACGGATGCGGGGCTGACCGACATCATCCCGGTGCAGGGCATGCGCAGCGCGCCGCATCTCGACTTCGCGGGCGAGATCCGCGCGGCGACCGACTTCCCCACCTTCCACGCCGCCAAGATCCAGGACGTGGCCACCGCCCGCCACGCGATCGCGGAGGGCAAGCTCGACATGGTGGGGATGACGCGGGCGCATATGGCGGACCCGCATATCGTGGCGAAGATCATGCGCGGCGAGGAGGACCGCATCCGGCCCTGCGTGGGGGCGAATTACTGCCTCGACCGGATCTATCAGGGGGGATCGGCGCTCTGCGTGCACAACCCCGCGACGGGGCGCGAGCTCGAGCAGCCGCATGTCATCGAGGAGGCCGCGACGAAGCGCAGGGTCGTGGTGGTGGGCGCGGGCCCCGCGGGGCTCGAGGCCGCGCGGGTCGCGGCCGCGCGCGGCCACGAGGTGATCGTGCACGAGGCGGCGAACGATCCGGGCGGCCAGGTGCGGCTGACCGCGCAATCGCCCCGCCGCCACGAGATGATCCAGCTGATCCAGTGGCGGTTCGAGGAATGCGAGCGGATGGGCGTGACGTTCCATTTCAACAGCTTCGCCGACGACGAGACGATCCGCGACGCGGCCCCGGACGTGGTGGTGATCGCCACGGGCGGCATGCCGCATACCGAGATCCTGAGGTCGGGCGACGCGCTGGTCGTGTCGGCCTGGGACATCCTGTCGGGCGATGCGCGGCCGGGCGAGAACGTGCTGATCTACGACGATGCGGGCGATTACGCGGCACTGCAGGCGGCCGAGAAGATCGCCGAGACAGGCGCGAAGGTCGAGCTGATGACGCGCGACCGGGCCTTTTCGAACGAGGTGATGAACATGTCGCTCGTCCCCGCGATGCGGGTCCTGCAGAAGCACGACGTGACGATCACGGTGACCTGGCGGCTCGATGCGGTGGAACGGGACGGCAACAGGCTGCGCGCGACGATCGGCAGCGACTATAACGGGGCCAGCCGCGAGCGGCGTGTCGATCAGGTCGTGGTCAATCACGGGACGCGACCGCTCGACGACGTCTATTTCGACCTGCGCCCCCGATCGAGCAATCTGGGGGAGATCGATTACGACGCCTTCGTCGAGGGCCGCCCGCAAGGCGTCGTGCGCAATCCGGAGGGCAGCTTTCAGCTGTTCCGGATCGGCGACGCGGTCGCCTCGCGCAACACGCATGCGGCGATCTACGACGCGCTGAGGCTCTGCAAGGCGCTCTGACCGCGACGATCCGCCGCGCGGCACCGGGCGGCGGGTCGGCACGGCAATTCATCATTTGGAAATCCTGGGATCCTAGTTCGGGAACCGAACGGACCGGAGCCCTCCCATGTCATGGTTTTCCAACATCTATTCATGCATCGCCTACGATCATGATATCCGGAATCTCGCGGCTGCGGTGCTGCTCTGCGCGCTGGGGGCGAACGTCACCTTCGCGCTCTGGCGGCAGATCCTGAAATCGCCGGGACGCCTGCGTCGCTGGACGCTCTTCGCGCTCGCCGTGCTGACGCTCACCTGCTCGGTCTGGGCCACGCATTTCGTCGCGATGCTGGGCTATGTCGATGGGCTCGACCGGCGGATCTCGGTCGGCTGGACGATCGCGTCGATCGCGATGCCCGTCGCGCTTCATGCGGGGGCGACGCTGGCCGTGCTGGGGATGTCGACTTCCCGGCGGAGCGCGCTGCTGGCCGCCGTGGCGCTGACGCTCGCCGCGACGGGGATGCATTACACCGGCGTGCAGGCCTTCCGCGAGAGCGCCCTTCTTCTCTGGCAGCCGTCCTACGTCGTCATGTCGATCATCGGCGGCGTGATCGCCAATTACGGGGCCATGCGCGCCTTCACGAACCGCGAGGGGCTGGGCAAGATCTTTGTCGGGGCGGGGTATTACTCGCTCTCGATCGTGTGCCTGCATTTCCTGGGAATGACCGCTCTGACACTTGTCCCGCTCGGCGAAAGCCAGGGCGCGATGGGCAGCGCGCCCTGGCTTTCGCGGGCGATCTTCGGCGCAGTGATGGTCGTGCTGCTGGGCGGCACCAGCGCGCTGGTCGTCGACCGTCTGTCGCTGCGCCGGCAACTTGCCGAGGCGGCGCGGCTGAAACGGCTGACCCGGGAATTGCGGGTCGCCAACGCGGAGGCGCTCGAGGCCAATGCCGCGCTCATCCGGGCGCGCGACCTGGCCGAGGAGGCCACGCGAAGCAAGTCGCGCTTCTTCGCCATGATGAACCACGAGCTGCGGACGCCGCTCAACGGCGTGCTCGGAATGGCCGAGGCGCTGGCCGAGACCGAGATGACCCCCGACCAGAGCGATTGCGTCTGGGTCATCCGGTCGTCGGGCCACGCGCTGATGACGATCCTGAACGACATCCTGAGCATGTCGAAGCTCGACCAGTCGGCCGAGATGCAGGTGACCGAGCGGGTCGACCTGCGCGACCTGCTCGAGGAGGTCGTCGCGGGCGTCGCGGGCCATGCCGAGGGGCGCAGGCTGGGGCTGCATCTGAAGGTCGCGCCGGGCGCGCCTTCGGGCATCGTCGGCGACGGCGACGGGATCCGCAAGATCGTCACCCACCTGGTGAACGGGGCGATCCGGTCGACCGATGCGGGTCATGTCATCGTGGAACTGGGCGATGGCGGTGGCGCGACGAGGGGGATGACCCTGCACGTCCACGACATGGGTGCCGACGGGGGCGAGCGCGCGGCCGACGGCGCATTCGGGCGCGCGGGCCGGGCACAGGCCCAGCGGCAGGACGGATCGCGGCTCTGCCTCGCGATCGCGGGGATGCTGGCGGGACATCTGCAGGGCGCGGTCACGGTCCGTCCCCGCGCCGAGGGCGGATCGACCTACACCTTCTCGCTGCCCTGCGAGCACTGGATGCCCGAGAGGGAGGCCGCACCCGGCGCGGGTGCCGCGATCGCCGTTCTGGCCCCCGACGAGGTGGAGCGCGCGATCCTGATCGATATGCTGCGCGAGGCGGATGCGCGGCCGGTCGTCGTGGCACCGGGGGCCGCGGTCCTGCCGGCGGAGGTGCGGGGCGTGGTGCTGGGGCGCGGCGCGGAGCTGCCGGCGGGTGGCGCGTGGAACCGGCCGGTCCTGCGGATCGTCGCGCCGGACGAGGACGCGACCGGCACCGCCGACCTGCCCGCGGAGACGCGCGCGCCGCGACCGCTGCGCCGCGCGGCACTGGGCCGATGGCTCGCCGATCCGGTACCGCGGGCGGCCGAGGCCGAGGACGGCGCAACGCGGCCCGTTGCCGTTCCGGTCGAGGCGGGGCGGATCCTCGTCGTCGACGACAGCGGCACGAACCGCCTGGTGCTCAAACGGCTCCTCGGCGGGCGGGCAGCGACGATCGTCGAGGCCGCCGACGGCGTCGCCGCCTGCAACGAGGTCGAGGCGCAGAACTTCACGCATATCCTGATGGACGTCGCGATGCCGCGGATGGACGGGCTCGAGGCGACCGCGCGGATCCGGGCACGGGAACGGCAGCTGAACCTGGCCCACGTGCCGATCATCGGCATCACCGCGCATGCCTTCGACGAGGACCGGCAGCTCTGCCTGCGGGCGGGCATGGACGAGGTCGTGACGAAGCCCGTCTCGAAGGCGACGCTCGACTGTCTCCTGACGCGGTGGAGCGGTGCCGCGATCGCGGAGGCGAGCGCCGCTTGAGCGCCACAGAGGCGGTGCAGACGGGCCACAAGCCCGCGGAATGCGCCGCTTTGTCCGCTGGACCCCCGGGCATCTAGTCGATAGACACCGCCGAAAGCGGCCGGCCGCCGTCCGGCTTTGCGCGAATCGCCCGTCCCCCTATACTCGTCGGGCCGCTGACAGAGAGGAGCGACATTCCCGTGTCCCACGCTGACGATCATACCGGCACGACCCGCCGCGATTTCATCTTCTACGCGACCGCCGGTGCCGGTGCCGTCGTCGCGGGGGCCGCGATCTGGCCGCTCGTCAATCAGATGAACCCTTCGGCCGACGTCCAGGCCCTGTCGTCGATCCGCGTCGACGTGGGCGGTGTCGAACCCGGCACGCAGCTGACGGTGCAATGGCTCGGCAAGCCGGTCTTCATCCGCCGCCGCACCCCCGAGGAGATCGAGGAGGCGAACGCCGTCGACGTGAGCACGCTGCCCGATCCGATCGCGCGCAACGCCAATATCGAGGACCAGGCCCCGGCCACCGATCCGAACCGCGCCCTCGCCCCGCCGAGCGGCGAAGGCTCCGAGGAATGGCTCGTGATGATGGGCGTCTGCACGCATCTGGGCTGTGTGCCACTCGGCAATGCCGGCGATTTCAACGGCTGGTTCTGCCCCTGCCACGGCAGCCACTACGACACGGCCGGCCGCATCCGCCGCGGTCCCGCGCCTCAGAACCTGCCGGTGCCGGTCGCGGCGTTCGACGGCGAAACAACCATCGTTCTGGGATAAGGAGCTTTCGAGATGGCCGGAATTCCCCACGATCACTACACGCCGAACACGGGCGGCGAGCGCTGGCTGCACAAGCGGCTTCCCGTCGTCGGGCTGCTTTACGACACACTGATGATCCCGACGCCCAAGAACCTCAACTGGATGTGGATCTGGGGCATCATCCTGACCTTCACGCTGGTCCTGCAGATCGCCACGGGCGTGGTGCTCGTCATGCACTACATCCCCTCGACCGAGCAGGCCTTCGCCTCCGTCGAGCACATCATGCGCGACGTGAACGGCGGGTTCATGCTGCGCTACATGCACGCGAACGGCGCGTCGCTGTTCTTCGTGGCCGTCTATGCGCATATCTTCCGCTCGCTCTATTACGGCAACTACAAGGAGCCGCGCGAGGTCACCTGGATCATCGGCATCCTGATGTACCTGCTGATGATGGGCACGGCCTTCATGGGCTACGTCCTTCCCTGGGGCCAGATGTCGTTCTGGGGCGCCACGGTCATCACCGGCCTCTTCGGCGCGATCCCCTTCGTGGGCGAAAGCCTGCAGACCTGGCTTCTGGGCGGACCGGCGGTCGGCGGCTACACCCTGACGCGGTTCTTCTCGCTGCACTACCTGATGCCGATGATCCTCGTCGGGCTGACGGTCGTGCATATCTGGGCCTTCCACACGACGGGCAACAACAACCCCACCGGGGTCGAGGTGCGGCGCACCTCGAAGGAGGAGGCCCGCAAGGACACCCTGCCCTTCTGGCCCTATTTCGTGATCAAGGACCTCTTCGCGCTCGCCGTGATCCTGGTCGTGTTCTTCGCGATCGTGGGCTTCATGCCGAACTACCTCGGCCACCCCGACAACTACATCGAGGCGAACTCCCTCGCGACGCCGGCGCATATCGTGCCCGAATGGTACTTCCTGCCGTTCTACGCGATCCTGCGGGCCTTCACCTCCGAGGTGTGGGTCGTGCAGATCGCGAGCTTCGTGACCGGCGGCATCGTGGATGCCAAGTTCTTCGGCGTGCTGGCCATGTTCGGCGCGATCCTCGTCATGGCGCTGGCCCCCTGGCTCGACACGTCGTCGGTGCGCTCGGGCCGGTACCGGCCGATGTTCAAGTGGTTCTTCGCGGGCCTCGTCGTCGACTTCTTCGTCCTGATGTGGGTCGGCGCGATGCCGGCGGAGGAGCCCTATGCCTCGATCTCGCTGATCGCGGCGGCCTACTGGTTCGGTTACTTCCTGATCGTCCTGCCGCTTCTCGGCGTCTTCGAGAAGCCGCTGGCCCGGCCCGGCACGATCGAGGAAGACTACGCGCGCCATTACGCACCGAACACGGGCGGGACCACGACCGTCGTGAACCCGGCCGAGTGAGAAAGGACCATGATGCTTAGGAAACTCACCCTCGGCGCGATGCTGGCTCTCGGCCTGGCGGGCGGTCCCGCCCTCGCCGCCGAGGAAGGGCACGTCACCGATTTCGACTTCTCGTTCGAGGGGCCCTTCGGCAGCTACGACCAGATGCAGCTCCAGCGCGGGTTGCAGGTCTATACCGAGGTCTGCTCGGCCTGCCACGGTCTGCGCTACGTGGCGTTCCGTGCGCTCGGTGAGGAGGGCGGCCCCGCGCTGCCCGAGCCGCAGGTCCGCGCCTATGCCGAGTTCTACGAGGTCTACGACGAGGCATTGCTGGACGGTCAGGGCGATTATCGTCCCGCGATCCCGACCGACCATTTCCCGCAATCGTCGCTGTCGAACGCGCCCGACCTGAGCCTGATGGCGAAGGCGCGGGCGGGCTTTCACGGGCCCTACGGCACCGGGATCAGCCAGCTCGTCAACGGGATGGGCGGACCGGAATACATCGCCTCGCTCCTCACGGGATATACCGGCGAGCAGCGCGAGGAAGCCGGTGCCGTCCTCTACGAGAACGAGGCGTTTCCGGGCGGATGGATCGCGATGGCACCGCCGCTCTATGGCGACGACGTGCCCTTCGCGGATGGCAGCCCCACCGATCTGGAATCCACCGCGCAGGACGTCGCGGCGTTCCTGATGTGGACGGCGGAGCCCAAGCTCGGAGCGCGCAAGCAGGCGGGCTTTACCGGCGTGCTGATGCTGGGCGTGCTGGCGGTGCTGCTCTATCTCACGAACAAGCGGATCTGGGCGCCGCACAAGCGCAAGATCAAGCACAAGGGCCACTGACCGCCCCGGCATGAAATCCAAGAAAGCCGCCCCCCGGGGCGGCTTTTTTCGTTTCCGCCCCTAGCCCGCGAGATAGGCGGCGAGGGATGCTGGCGGATCGGCAAGTGTGGCGCGCGCGGGCGCGGGCGCGCTCACGCCGCCATCCGCCACGACCATGATGTCGCCATCGAGGCGTCGCGCATCCTCGGGGTCGTGCGTGACCATCAGCAGCGTTAGGTCGCGCGCATCGCAGAACCGGGTCACCAGCGCGATCATCTCGCGCTTCATCGCGGGGCCGAGCGCCGCGAACGCCTCGTCGAGGAGGAGGATCGGACGATCCTGCAGGCCCACGCGCGCCAGCGCCACGCGGCTTTGCTGGCCGCCGGAGAGGTCGGCGGGACGACGCTCCGCCATGCCATCGAGGCCGACATCGGCGAGCGCGCCCAGCACGCGGGCGCGGTCGGCGGCATCGAGACGGCCGTTCGGCCTGAGCCCGAGACCCACGTTCCGCGCGACTGTGAGATGCGGGAAGAGGTTGTTGTCCTGAAAGATCATCGCGACCGGCCGGTCCGCGGGCGGCACGGCGGTGATGTCGCGACCCTCCCAGAGGATACGGCCGTGATCGGGCGCGAGGAACCCGCCGATTGCGTCGAGCAGCGTGGATTTTCCCGCGCCCGAAGGCCCGAGGATCGCGACGCGCGCGCCCCGAGGGATCGAGACGCTCGCGCCCAGCAGGAAATCCCCGCGCGCGAGAAGCAGGTCTTCAAGCCTGAGCATCGACGCGCCCTCCCCTGTCGAAGATCCAGAAGGCCGCAAGGCTGAGCGCGAGCAACAGAAGCGCCGCCCCCGCCGCGTCGTCCATCCGGTAGGCCCCCATGAGCCGGTAGAGCTGCAGCGGCAGCGTGGCGTCGTCGGCATCCGCGAAGAGCGCGACAACCCCGAGATCGCCCATCGACAGCGCCGCGGCCAGACCCGCGCCGAAACCCAGCGGCCGCCCGATCCGCGGCAGGATCACGAGGCGGAACCGAGCGGCCCCCTCGATCCCCAGCGACGTGGCGAGGCGGCCGAACTGCGCTTCGGTCCGCGCGACGGCGGGAACGAGAACGCGGAGCGCGAAGGGCAGCGCCATCACCGCGTTGACGAGGCCCGTGACCGGCAGGGTCAGCCGATCGGGTGCGATGATCGGAAAGGTCACGACGAAGAGCCCCGTTCCGATGACGAGGGGCGATGCCGCGATGCCCATCATTCCCGCGATCTCGAGCGCGCGGGCCGCCCCGCCGCGGATCCGCTCGACCGCGATCGCGATGGGCAGCGCGAGCGCGATGGTCAGCGCGGCAGATCCCATGGCCACCGCACAGGAACGAGACGCGGCCGACCAGATCTCGGACGGAAGGCCCGCCAGCTGCGGCAATCCCCGCGCGGTCAGGACCGCGATCGGGGCCAGCAGGAAAAGAAGCGCGACGGCCAGCACGACCGCGTCGAAGGTCACCGGCGGATTGCCCCAGCGCCGCGGCGGCCGGTCGAGCCCCGCCCCCATCGCGTCGGGCGTCGCGACGGCGAGCGCGAGGAGCGCGGCCAGCACCGTGATCCCGAGTTGCAGGAGCGCCAGAAGCGCGGCCCGGCCGAGGTCGAAATCGAAGCGGAACGCCTGGTAGATCGCAAGCTCGACCGTCGTGGCACGCGGCCCGCCCCCGAGCGTCAGCGCAACCGCGAAGGAGGTGATGCAGATGAGGAACACGACAAGCGCCGCCCCCGGCACGACCCTGACAAGCATGGGCACCTCGATCCGGAGGAAGAGCGCGCGCGGGGCCATCCCCAGCGATGCGGCAAGGCGGAACCGTTCGGCGGGGATGTCGAGCCAACCCTGCAGGATCAACCGCGTGGCGAGCGGCAGGTTGAAGAAGACATGGGCCAGCACGACGCCCCAGGCCCCGTAGATCCCGACGGGCGGCAGGCCCAGCGCCCCGAGCGCCCAGTTGAGCGCGCCGCCGCGACCGAAGATCATCACGAGGCCCAGGATCGCCACGATGACCGGCAGGATGAACGGCGCGCCCAGCGCCGTGACGACGAGCGATCGCCCCGGAAAGCGCCGCCGTGCAAGCGCGCGGGCGACCGGCACGGCCAGTGCCACACTGAAGAGCGCCGAGAGCGCCGCCTGCCAGAGCGTGAAGCGCAGCGCGGCCCAGTCCGACGGGCCGAGGCCGGCGCCGGGTTCGGCCGTCCAGGCCACGGCCGCGATGCTGCCGAGGATCAGCGTGAGGACGAGGCCGCCCGCGAGGGCCCCCGCGACCGTCGCGGGACGGATCACCGGCTCAGCGCGGCGAGCCAGGCCTCGAGCGCGGTGTCGCGGATCGCGGGCACCTCCCCGGGCGGGAATTGCAGCGCCGTGCCCGGCGAGACGAGATCGCCGAAGGCCTCCGGGAGGCCCTCCTCGGGGATGCGGGCGGGATACATCCAGTTGGTCGTGGGCAGCACCGATTGCGCGGCGTCGCCGGCGAGGAAGCGCAGGAAGTCGCGCGCAAGATCGGGCTGATCGCTGCCCGCGAGCATTCCCGCGACCTCGATCTGGAGGTAGTGGCCTTCGTCGAAGAGGGCCGCGCGCTTGCTGTCGTCGTCCTCGGCGATGGCGTGATAGGCGGGCGAGGTCGTGTAGCTCAGGACCATGTCGGCCTCGCCCTCGAGGAAGAGGCCGTAGGCCTCGGACCAGCCGGGCGTCACCGTGACGATGTTGTCGGCAAGCCCTTCCCATATGGCGGGGGCCTCGTCGCCATAGGCGGCACTGACCCAGAGGAGGAGGCCCAGCCCCGGCGTGGAGGAGCGCGGGTCCTGGATCAGGATCGAGGCATCGCCCTCGGCGAGGTCGCGGAAGCTTGTCGGGGGGTCGAAATCGGCCTCGTGGACGAAGGCGAAATAGCCCCAATCGTAGGGCAGGAAGGTGGGATCGTTCCATTCGACCGGCAGATCCCATGCGATGTCGTCAATCCCGTGGGGCGCGAAGAGCCCGGTTTCCCCGGCCGCCGCCATCAGGTTGGTATCGAGCCCCACGACCACGTCGGCATCGCTGCGCGCACCTTCGAGCCGCAGACGCGCGAGAAGCGCGGCCCCGTCACCCGGTGCGGTGAAGTTCAGCTCGCAGCCACATTCCGCCTCGAACGCCTCCGCGATGGCGGGGCCTGGGCCCCAGTCGCTGACGAAGCTGTCGTAGGTATAGACGTCGAGGACGGGGCGATCCTGCGCGAGCGCGGGACATCCGAGAAGTCCGATGCCGAGGACGAAGAGCGGTTTCATCGCGTATCCTTTCCATCCCGGACGGAGAAGTGGCGCAACGAAGACCGACCTTCCCTCCGCCGGTTCTAACCGGTTCAGGTTCAACGGGTTCGCGATTTCGCGCATCTCAGCCCATGCGGGCACCCCGAGGTAGCCCGGACGCTAGGCCGCTTCGCCCCGTGCCGCAAGGCGAAACCGCTTGAGCGGCGGCGGGCGGGCCGCTAACACCCGGGCCATGAGCCTCAATACCTACGGACATCTCTTCCGCGTCACGACCTGGGGTGAAAGCCACGGCCCGGCTCTCGGCGCGACGGTCGACGGCTGCCCTCCGGGCATCGAGATCTCGGAGGAGGCGATCCAGGTCTGGATGGACCGCCGCAAGCCCGGCACGTCGCGCTATACCACGCAGCGGCGCGAGGCGGATGCGGTCAGGATCCTGTCGGGCACCTACGAGGGGCGCACGACCGGCACGCCCATCCAGCTGATGATCGAGAATACCGATCAGCGGTCCAAGGATTACGGCGAGATCGCCGAAAAATTCCGCCCCGGACATGCCGATATCGCCTATTGGCAGAAATACGGCATCCGCGATCCGCGCGGCGGCGGCAGGTCGTCGGCGCGCGAGACGGCGGCGCGGGTCGCCGCGGGCGGCGTCGCGCGCGCGGTGCTGGCGGAACTCGCGCCCGGGCTCGCCATCACCGGCTACATGGTGCAGATGGGCGCGCGGCATATCGACCGCGCCCGGTTCGACGCGGACGAGATCGGGCGCAACCCGTTCTGGGTGCCCGACGCGGAAGCCGCCGTCGAATGGGGTGAGTATCTCGACGAGATCCGCAAGGACGGCCAGTCCGTCGGCGCGATGATCGAGCTTTCGATCAGCGGCGCACCGGCAGGGCTGGGCGCGCCGATCTATGCCAAGCTCGACACCGAGCTTGCCGCCGCGATGATGAGCATCAACGCCGTCAAGGGCGTCGAGATCGGCGAGGGGCTGGCGGCAGCCGGCCTCACGGGCGGCGACAATGCCGACGAGATCTTCATGGGACCGGACGGCCCGGAATACGGATCGAACCATGCGGGCGGCATCCTGGGCGGGATCTCGACCGGGCAGGACATCGTGCTGCGCTTTGCGGTCAAGCCGACCTCGTCGATCCTGCAGACGCGGCGCACGATCACCAAGTCGGGCGAGCCCACTGAGATCGTCACCAAGGGCCGCCACGACCCTTGCGTCGGGATCCGCGCCGTTCCCGTGGCCGAGGCGATGGCGGCGGCGGTGATGCTCGACCATCTGCTGCTGCACCGCGCGCAGGTGGGGCCGGGCCCGCGCGGGCGGATCGGCTGAGCGTCAGCTTCCGTCCGAGCGCAGCGTATCGAGAAGCCTCAGCGAGGCATAGCCGTCGGGGATCGCGCCCGAGGCCCGCTGGTAGTTGCGGATCGCCCCGATGGTGAGCGGCCCGATCATCCCGTCGGCCCCCCTGGTATTGTAGCCCGCCTCGGTCAGTCGGCGCTGAAGCTCAACCCGTTCGGCGAAGGCCAGCGCCCGGTCGTCGCGCGGCCAGTCGGCATCGATGGGGTCCCCGCCCGCGAGGCGGTCGGCCAGGTGGCCCACTCCGATGACATAGGCCTCCGCGGCGTTGTACCGCTCGATCACTTCGAAGTTGCGGAAGATCATGAACGCGGCACCGGACGCCCCGGCCGGCAGCAGGATCGACGCCTCGCCGAAATCCTCGACGGCCGCGCCGTCGATCCCGGTCACGCCTGCCGCGGCCCAGTCGGAGGGCATCCGCTTGATCTGGCGGCTGGCCTGGGAATAGTCGAAGCCCTCGGGCAGACGGATCTCGACACCCCATGGCTGGCCGGTCACCCAGCCGAAATTCGCGAGATATGCGGCGGTGGAGGCGAGCGCGTCCGTCGGATCGTCGCTCCAGATGTCGCGCCGGCCGTCGCCGGTAAAATCGACCGCATAGGCGATGTAGGAGGTCGGGATGAACTGCGTGTGTCCCATCGCGCCCGCCCAGCTTCCGGTCATCTGCCGCGGTGCCACGTCGCCCGATTGCACGATCTTGAGCGCGCCGACGAGCTGCGCCTCGAAGAAGGCACCGCGCCGCCCGTCATGTGCGAGCGTGGCGAGCGCGGAGACGATGTCGATGTCGCCCCGCCGCGTGCCATAGGCCGATTCGAGCCCCCAGACCGCCGTCACGACCTCCTTCTCGACGCCGTAGCGTGCCTCGATCGCGTCGAGGATGCGGCCGTGTTCGCGCAGCGCCGCGCGCCCGTTCTCGACCCGGGCATCGGAAGCCGCGCGGTCGAGATATTGCCAGATCGTCGAGGTGAATTCCGATTGATTGCGGTCGCGCGCGATCACCTCGGGCAGATAAGCCGCATCCTCGAACGCGGCATCGAAGACCTGCGAGGACACGCCCTGAGTGAGTGCGCGGCCCCGGAACCGCGAGACCCACTCCGCGAAGGCACGCGCCTCGGCCGTGCTGGGCGTGGCGGGGATCTCGGCCGGTGCGGGATCGGGCCGCGCCGCTGGTCGGAGGCTCGGCGTTACGGTGGGCGGCGTGGCGGAAACCCTCGGGGCCGGGGCCTCGGACGCGGATTGCGCCAGGGCCACGCCCGGAAGCGCCACGGCCAGGAGAACGCCGCGAAAAAAGATCGACATGGAGCACCTCCTTCGTCCCTGCTCGTCGCGCGCGGCATGCCCGCGCCCGCAGCGGTTGTGTTCCCGAGCCTAACAGAGCCGTCCCGGCGCGCGAACCGCAATCCCCGCCTCCGTCGCTGACATTTCCGCGTGCGGGGCGGTCAGGCCGCGCGGCGGAGGAAGGCCGGCTGGTCGGGCCCGTCGGACAGCTCGGGCATATGGACGTAGCCGCCAGCGTCGAAGCCCGTGATCGCGTCGGGATCGGTCAGGCGGTTCTCGCAGACGAAGCGCGCCATGGCACCGCGCGCGCGCTTGGCATGGAAGCTGACCACGCGCGGCCCCTTGGGTCCGTCCTCGAGGAAGCGCGGCGTGATCACGCGCAGGCCCAGCGCCTTGCGATCGACCGCGCCGAAATATTCCTGGCTCGCGCAATTGACGAGCGTATCGGTCCCGATCGCCGCCGCCTGAGCGTCGAGTGCCCGGGCGATCCGGTCGCCCCAGAAGGCATAGAGGTTCCCGCCGCGCCCGGATCTGAGCCTGGAGCCCATCTCGAGCCTGTAGGCCTGGATCGAATCGAGCGGCCCGAGCAACCCGTAGAGGCCCGACAGGATCCGCAGCCGATCCTCGGCGAAAGCTATGGCGTGCGGCTCCATCGTGCGCGCCTCGAGCCCCTGATAGGTGTCGCCCGCGAAGACCAGCGCGGCGGGGCGGCTGTTGTCGGCATCGGACGCCTCGTCCATCGCGTGGAACCGGTCGCGGTTCAGCCGCGCCAGATCGTCGCTGAGCCCCATCAGCGCCTTCAGATCGTCAACCGACAATTCCCGCGCATGTCCGGCGAGGATGTTGGCCTCCTCCTGGAAGGCGGGCTGCCGCACCTCGTCGTGCGGCACGTCCCAGTCGAGCTTCTTCGCGGGCGACAGGACGATCAGCATGGGCGGTTCCTATGAGTTGATGAGCGGGGGATCATACCTGCGCGCGCCGGACCCTCAACCCTCGTCGACGGCGTCGAGGAAGGCACGGCCGAACCGGTCGAGCTTGGGCGCGCTGAGGCCTGGCGCGCGTGCCAGCGCCTCGATCGAGTCGGGCCTGCGCTCGGCGATCCAGCTCAGCGTGTTCGACGCGCAGCTGAGCGGCTTGTCGGTGCCGTCCACGCCGCGCGCGAGGCGCTGCTGCGCCTCCATCAGCCGGTCGTAGAGCGCGCCCTGCGGTCGGCCCGCGAGCTTGCGGCGCGCGGGATGCATCTCCTCGGCCTCGCCCGTCACAACCTTGAGGAAGGTCGCGCCGAACCGGTCGAGCTTCACCGCGCCCACGCCCGAGATCCGCGCCATCTCGTCGAGGCTCCGGGGGCGGCGCTCGGCCATCTCGATCAGCGTGCGGTCGGCAAAGATCACATAGGCGGGAACGCCCTGCGCCTCGGCCAGCGCGCGCCGCTGCGCCTTCAGCGCGGACAGAAGCGGCGCGTCCTCCTCGGCGACCAGCGCGCGCGGCACCGGCCCCTCGCGGCGCGCGATCGCGTCGCGGCGCAACTCGATCCCCGCCTCGCCGCGCAGGATCGGCCGCGCGGCATGCGTCATCCTGAGCGCGCCGTGCCGTTCGGCATCGGGCCGGACCAGGTCGCGGCCCATCATCTGGCGGAACACGGCCTGCCAGTGCCGCTTGTCGTGCGCACGACCGACGCCGAAGGTCGGCAGGTCGTCATGCCCGCGCTCGCGCACCTTGTCGGTCGGATTGCCCGTCAGGATGTCGATGAGATGGCCCGTGCCGAACCGCTCGTCGGTCCTGAGGATCGCCGAGAGCGCCATGCGCACGGCCTCGGTCGCATCGAAGGTCTCGGGCGGACGATCGCAGAGATCGCAATTTCCGCAGGGCTCGGCCGCCTCGCCGAAATAGCCCAGCAGCTGCACCCGCCGGCATCCGAGCGCCTCGGCCAGCCCCAGAAGCGCGTTGAGCCGTCCGTGATCGGCGCTCTTGCGCTCGGGCGGGGCGAGACCCTCGTCGATCTGGGTGCGGCGCAGACGGATGTCGTCGGGACCGTAGAGCGTGAGCGTATCGGCGGGCGCGCCGTCGCGGCCCGCGCGGCCGATCTCCTGGTAATAGCCCTCGATCGACTTCGGCAGGTCGGCATGTGCGACCCAGCGGATGTCGGGCTTGTCGACGCCCATCCCGAAGGCCACGGTCGCGCAGACGACGAGGCCGTCCTCGCGCGCGAAACGTTCCTCCACGGCGCGCCTGGCGTCGGATTCCATCCCGCCGTGATAGGCGCAGGCGGCATGTCCCGCCTGGCCGAGCGCCTGCGCGAGCCCTTCGGTCTTGGCGCGCGTGCCGCAATAGACGATGCCGGGCTGACCGCGCCGCGCAGCCGCGAAATCGAGGATCTGCCGGCGCGGCCCGTCCTTGGCGGCGAAGGCCAGATGGATGTTCGGCCGGTCGAAGCCGCGCAGGAACTGGCGCGGCGTCGCGTCCTGCCCGAAGAGCCGCTCGACGATCTCGGCGCGGGTTTCCTCGTCGGCGGTCGCCGTGAAGGCCGCAAGCGGCACGCCCAGCGCGCGGCGCAGCTCGCCGATCCTGAGATAGTCCGGCCGGAAATCGTGGCCCCACTGGCTGACGCAATGCGCCTCGTCCACGGCGATGCGGGCGATGCCCGACTGCCGCAGAACCCGTTCCATCCCGCCCGAGGCGAGCCGCTCGGGTGCCATGTAGAGAAGCCTGAGGCTGCCATCCTCGAGCCCGCGCCAGACCGCGTCGCTCTCCTCGTCGGTATTGCCGGAGGTGAGCGCGCCCGCCGCCACGCCCGATGCCCTCAGCGCGCGCACCTGGTCGCGCATCAGCGCGATGAGCGGCGAGATGACGAGCGTCGTCCCCGTCCCCTCGAGCGCCGGAAGCTGGTAGCAGAGCGACTTGCCGCCGCCCGTCGGCATGATGGCGAGCACGTCCTCGCCGCCGGCCACCGCCTCGACGATCTCGCGCTGGCCGGGGCGGAAATCGGCGAAGCCGAAGACCCGCGTCAGGATCTCGTCGAGTCCGCTCACGACCTGCGCCCTGGATGCCTCACGCGTGCCCCGCCCCTCTTTGCTTTCTCAAATACGCATGTCCCGGCAGTCGGTCCGGGTGCGCCGCCTCAGTAGAAGGCGGCGGCGTTGTTCATCAGGATGATCCGGATCGCGTAGACCCCGATCAGCGCGATGAGCGGCGCGAGGTCGAGCCCGCCCATCGGCGGCAGGATCCGCCGGATCGGCCCGTAGAGCGGCTCTAGCAGCCGCGTGAGACCGTCCCAGATCTGCGCGACGAGGGGCTGGCGGAGGTTCAGCACCTGAAAGTTGATGAGCCACGACATCACGATATGCGCGATCATGATGAACCACACGACGTCGAGAATCAGCAGCAGGATCTGGAGAAGCGATGTCATGAGGGCCCCTTATTTTGCGCTCCGCCCCGATCTAATGACACCGCGACGCGGCGGCAAGCCTTGACCGCGACGCGCCCCGGGGCCAGTCCGCGCAAGGCCGCGCAAGGAGAGCCGTGATGTATCCCTTCCTCCGCATGGGCCTCGAGATCCGGGCCGCGAAGCGCGCGGCTCCGCTCGGGACCTTCGACACGCATGTGAGCCGGCTTCGCTGCTGGCCGCACGATCTCGACATCTTCCGCGAGCTCAACAACGGCCGCACGCTCACGCTCTACGATCTCGGACGGGTCGCGCTGTTCTACCGGCTGGGCCTTGTCGGGAAGATGCGCGAGCGGCGATGGGTCGGGACGGTCGCCGGCAGCTCGGTACGCTATCGCAAGCGGGTGCGGCTCTGGGACGAAATCGAGATGCGCTCGCGGCTGGTCGGCTGGGATGCGCGGTTCTTCTATCTCGAGCAGGGCATGTGGGTCGGCGGTACATGCACCTCGCACGGGCTTTTCCGCAATGCGCTGACCGACCGAAACGGGCTTGTCCCGACGGCGACAGCCACGGAGATCCTGGGCGGCACGGCCTCTCCGCCGCTGCCGGGCTGGATCACCGCCTGGGGCGAGGCCGAGGGCGAACGACCCTGGCCACCGATGCAGGACGAAGACGGGCCGCGCTAGGGCTGGCAGAGCGCGCAGCGCTCGTGTTTCTATGCCGAAAAAAGACACGAGGCGGGACGATGACGCAGGCACGGGACGAAACCGCACGGAAGCGCATCTGGGGATGGTTCTTCTTCGACTGGGCCAGCCAGCCCTACAACACGTTGCTCATCACCTTCATCTTCGGGCCCTACATCCAGTCGATCCTCGGCGACGGCGCGCGGGCGCAGTCGGTCTGGGGCTTCGCCATCGCCGCGGCGGGTATCGTCATCGCCTGTGTCGCGCCCGTCCTGGGGGCGATCGCCGATCGGTCAGGCACACGAATGCGCTGGATCGCGATCTTCTCGGTCCTCTACGTCGCGGGGGCCGCGTCGGTCTGGTGGGCGACACCGGAGGATCTGCCGCTGGTGCCCGTGCTTGCGGGGTTCTGCCTCGGACTCGTCGGGATGGAATTCGCGACGATCTTCACAAACTCCATGCTGCCCGAGCTCGCCCCGCGCGAGCGGATCGGACGCATCTCGGGCGACGGGTGGGCGTTCGGCTATGTAGGCGGGCTCGTCGCGCTGATCCTGGCGCTGGCCTTCTTCGCCGAGGATGCGGCGACGGGCCGCACGCTCATCGGGATCGCGCCCCTCTTCGGGCTCGACGGCACCGCGCGCGAGGGAACGCGCTTCATCGGGCCGCTGACGGCAATCTGGTACATGGTCTTCATGGTGCCATTCTTCCTCTGGGTGCGCGATCCGCGCCCACGGCGCGGCGCCTCGAGCCGGGACGTCACGACCGCGCTGTCGGATCTTCGGCGCACGATCCGCGACCTGCCCCGGACGCCGTCGCGCCTCGCGTTCCTCGCGGCGTCCATGTTCTATCGCGACGGGCTGAACGGGACCTACGCGCTGGGCGCGATCTTTGCGGCGGGCGTCCTTGACTGGAGCGTCGTCCAGACCGGCACGTTCGGCATCATCGCGATCGTCACGGGCGCGATCTTTGCCTGGGCGGGCGGCCGCGCGGACCAGAAGTTCGGGCCGCTTCCGGTCATCGTCACCTGCGTCGTGACGCTCATCCTGTGCGTGCTGGCCGCGATGTTCATCTCGCGAGAGAGCGTCTTCGGCACGCAACAGAGCATCGGGTCGAGCACGCCCGACATGGCCTTCATGATCGTGGGCGCGACGATCGGGGCCGCGGGCGGCGCGCTGCAGGCAGCGAGCCGGACCATGATGGTGCGCCAGGGCGATCCGGGCCGCATGACCGAAGGGTTCGGGCTCTATGCGCTGGCGGGCAAGGCCACGTCGTTCCTGGCCCCGCTCTCGATCGCCCTCGCGACCTCGCTGACAGGATCGCAACACTGGGGCATCGCACCGCTCATCGCGCTCTTCGCAATCGGGCTGGTTCTGCTAGTCTGGGTGAAACCCGACGGAGATCGAGCAGCATGAGACTTCCCACGATCCTGATGGCCGCGGCGCTCGCGCTCGCATCCTGCGGAACCGCGACGGTTCCCGAACCCGACATGCGCGGCGTCGCGGTCGATCGCAACGCGGTCGCCAAAAGCCTCTTCGGGGTGGCGGCGACCGGCTCGAACCTTCCGGCTGCACCCTATGGCGGCTATTCGCGCGGCTGCGTCGCGGGCGCGCAGCAGCTGGCCGAGACCGGGCCGACATGGCAGGCAATGCGCCTCAGCCGCAACCGCAACTGGGCCCATCCCGAAACGATCGACATGGTCCAGCGCCTGTCGCGCAAGATGGCGTCGCATCCCGCGTCGAACGGCATCTACGTGGGCGACATGAGCCAGCCCCGCGGCGGGCCGATGACATCGGGACATGCCAGCCATCAGAGCGGCCTCGACGCCGATATCTGGCTGATGCCCGCGACGCTGGGCCTGAGCCGTCAGCAGCGCGAGGACCTGTCGGCCGTGTCGATGCGGCGCGCGGCCGGGGCCTATACCAACGCGCGCTGGGGATCCTTCCAGCACGAACTCGTCAAGGCGGCGGCGCAGGACCCGCGCACGGCACGCATCTTCATCTTTCCGGGTGCCAAGGTCCGCATGTGCGCAGAGGAGACCGGCAACCGCGACTGGCTGCGAAAGGTGCGGCCCTGGGCCGGGCACCACTATCACTTCCACGTGAGGCTCACCTGCCCCGACGGGGCCGAGGGCTGCGTGAACCAGGACCCGCCGCCGCCGGGCGATGGCTGCGCCGACGCGCAGGCCTGGGTCGACAATATCCTGAACCCGCGCCCCGCGCCCCCCGCCGATCCCGATGCCCGCCCCGCCCAGCCGCGCGGTGAGCTTCGCGTGGCCGATCTGCCGCAAGCATGCCAAGCCGTACTCGTGCGCTGATCCTCGGGACGCTCTTGACGATTTCGGCCGTGCCCGCGGGCGCGGCCGATCTCGTCGGGGCCTACCGTTGGGACCGCGATGCCGAGGGGCATGGCGGGTTCTCGGGTATCGAGCTGAGCGAGGACGGCACGGAATTCGTCGCGATTTCCGACCGGTCGCGGATCGTGCGCGGCCGGATCCTGCGGGAGGACGGCGTCATCACCGGGATCGAGGCAGGCCCGATCGAGCGGCTGCTGGACCTCGAGGGCGACAGGATGAGCCAGGATTACGGCGACAGCGAGGGGCTCGCCGTCGGGCCGGATGGCGATGTCTACATCTCGTTCGAGGGGAGCGCATCGCGTGTCTGGCGCTATGACGGGGTGCATCCGACAGATCTGCCCCGCCATCCCGATTTCGACCTTCTGAGCCATAACGGCGCGCTCGAGGCGCTGGCGATCTCGCAGGACGGCACGCTTTATACCATGCCGGAGGTCGCGCCGGGGGGCCTGCCCTTCCCGGTCTGGCGGCTCGACGGCGAGGAATGGGATCTGGCCTTCACGCTCGAGGATCGGGGATACGCGCTGGTCGAGGCCGATTTCGACGATCGCGGGCGGCTCTACGTGCTCGAACGGCGGTTCCTCGGCATCGGGTTCCAGTCGCGCGTGCGGCGGATCGAGCTCGACGGAGACGAGGTCCTGTCGGACGAGATCCTGTTCGAGAGCGCCCTGCGGGAGCACGACAATCTCGAGGGATTGTCGGTCTGGCGCGACGACGCGGGACATCTTCGTCTGACGATGATCTCGGACGACAACTTCATCGCGCTGCAACGGACCGAGATCGTGGAATACTCCGTCCCCGACTGAGCGAGACTTGCGCGGCGGGGCCATCCTGGGCTATCGGGCTCCGTCGCCCGCGAAAGCGGGACGCACCAAGTCTCCGGTCACCTTGTCAAAACGGATCCAGACATGACCCGCCTTCTTCCCGGCATCCTTGCCATGGCCGCAATCGTCGTGGCCTCGAACATCCTCGTGCAGATCCTCTTCGGTCAATGGCTGACGTGGGGGGCGTTCACCTATCCGCTGGCCTTCCTCGTCACGGACCTCACCAACCGCCTGCTTGGGGCGCGCGACGCGCGCAAGGTCGTGCTGGCGGGCTTCGTCGTGGGGCTGGCCTGCTCCTTCGTCGGCACCCGGATCGAGGGGGAGTTCGGGCCGCTCGTCACCTGGCGGGTGGCGCTCGGATCGGCGAGCGCGTTCCTCGTGGCGCAGCTTCTCGACGTTGCGCTCTTCGATCGGCTCAGGGGCGGGCGCTGGTGGCGCGCGCCGCTGGTCTCGTCGCTGGTCGGATCCGCGGTCGACACCGCCATCTTCTTTACCGTCGCGTTCAGCGCGGCGCTCGTCTTTCTCGAGCCGGGCAACGATGTCGGCTGGGCCAACGAGGTGCTGCCGATCCTGGGCGTCGGCCCTGCGGCCCCCCTCTGGATCAGTCTCGCGCTGGCCGATTGGGGCGTGAAGCTGGCGCTCGCGTTGATCGCGCTCGTGCCCTTCAGAATGGTGGTCACGGCCCTGAGACCACGGCTTGCGTAAAAAGTTTTGACAAACGCAAAATCTGTGGCAACGTCGGGGTATCGGAAATCAACGAAAGGAGGTGGTCCAGTGTCTAGAATGATGGTGGAGAACGAGGTCGGAACAGTTATGGGAGGCATCGCCTGAGGGCAGCCCCGCGGGCGACATTTCCATGATTGGGCACCAGTCCTAACTGGCCCATCTCCGAAACATTCGAAGGGCCGTCGATCCGATCGACGGCCCTTTTCGTTTGCGCCGCTGCCCCTATGATGCCTCCATGGGCCTGCGCATCACCGACACGATCACGATCGAGGATTGGGAAATCGTCGAGCAGTTCACCCGCTCGGGTGGACCGGGCGGGCAGAACGTCAACAAGGTTTCCACCGCAGTCGAATTGCGGTTCGAGGCCGAACGCTCTCCGAACCTGCCGGGGCCGGTGAAGGCGCGTCTGAGGCGACTTGCCGGGCGGCGCTGGACGAACGAGGGCGCGCTTCTCATCCAGGTGAGCGAGACGCGCCATCAGGCCCGCAATCGCGAGATCGCGCGCGAGCGGCTGGCCGATCTGGTCCGCGCCGCCACGCAGAAGCCCAAGCGCCGCATCCCGACGCGGCCCACGCTCGGATCGAAGCGGCGCAGACTCGACGCGAAGAAGGCCCGCGGGAGCGTCAAGTCGCTGCGCGGGCGGGTCGATCCCGACTAGCCGAGTTCGGCCGGCATGGTGAGCGTGAAGGTCGTGGTACCGTCGTCGGAACGGACGGCGATGCGTCCGCGATGCGCCTTGGCGATCTCCGACGCGATATAGAGGCCGAGGCCGAGCCCCCCCTGTGCGCCGTTCTCGCCTCTCTGGAAGGGCAGGAACAGCTTGAAGCGTTCCTCGCGCCGGATCGGACGACCATGATTCGTGACCGAGAGCCGGATATGGTTGCGTACTTGCTGCGCCTCGACATGAATCGGCGTGCCGGGATCGCGGTGATCGACGGCGTTGGAGATGAGGTTCGAGACGAGCTGCCCCAATCTTTGCGGATCGCACACGACGAGGGGCGGGAGATCGAGGTCGAGCCGGATCTCGACCTCGCCGGCGATCCGGAGTTCGCCCGCGACGTCGCTGACGATCTGGGCAAGGTCCACGGGCTTCAGCTCGGCGTCGATCCCGTTTCCGAGCCGTCCGCGCGTCAGGTCGAGCAGGTTGTCGATGATCGTGAAGGACCGGTCGATGGCGCGTCGCATCTCGGCCGTGAGGCCGGGATCGGCCGTGCCGGTCCGCTCGATCATGCGCAGCCCGGCCGAGAGCGCCGAGATCGGGTTGCGCAGGTCGTGGCCCACCACGCCGATGAATTCCTCGCGCAGGGCGGCGCTGTTCTGCTCGTCCCTGAGATGGTCGTTCGCATCGAGCGCGTTGGCGATCATTCGCGAGAAGAGCTCGAACATGGCGACGATGCCGCTCTGCGAAAGCTCCTTGGGGTCGGGATCGAGGGCGCAGAGCGTGCCGAAGAGCGTGCCGTCGGCGCGCACGATCGGCACCGCGATATGGCTGCGCGCGCCGAAGCGGCGATAGACTGCGTGGTCGCGCAGGGAGGGGTCGCGTTCGGCATCGTCGATCGTGACGGGCGCGCCGGTCTCGCGCACCGCCTTGCAGAAGGTCTCGTCGAGGTCGAGCACGGCACCGGGTTCGAGCCCGAGGCCCAGATGATCGACGACGTCGCAGACGGTCCATTGATCGCCGGTGATGCAGGTCACGGCGGCGAACCGCATTCCGGTCACGCGCGTGCAGACATCGAGGATCGGCGATACCTGTTCGACCGCCTGGATGTCGGCGATCTCGCGAATGAAGGAATGGTCTGTATCCATGTCACCGTTTCGAAGCTGAATTTCGGGGTCAATCGGTAGCATGCCGGCAAGTATTGGAAAAGCCTCGCGGGCTTGCCCCCCGCGGCGGGGCATGCACATATGCCCGGGCTCAGGAGGGAGAGGCCGGGAATGGCGGATATCGCCGCGCGCGTTTGGAACCACAAGTGGAAGATCGATCCGATCGTCCGCTCGTTGATCGACACCGATTTCTACAAGCTGCTGATGTGTCAGTCGGTGTTCAGGCAGCGGCCCGATACGCAGGTGCGCTTCAGCCTGATCAACCGCACCACGTCCGTGCCACTTGCCCGGCTGGTGGACGAGGGCGAGCTGCGCGAGCAGCTCGACCATGTGCGATCGCTGTCGCTGGCGCGCGGGGAATCGACCTGGATGCGCGGCAACACCTTCTACGGCAAGCGGCAGATGTTCACACCGGAATTCATGGACTGGTTCGAGAACCTGCGCCTGCCGCCCTACCAGCTCGAGACGAAGGGCGACCAGTACGAGCTGACCTTCGAGGGGTCGTGGCCCGAGGTGATGCTCTGGGAGATCCCGGCCCTTGCGATCCTGATGGAGCTGAGGAGCCGCGCGGTCCTGAACGACATGGGCCGGTTCGAGCTTCAGGTCCTCTATGCCCGCGCGATGACCAAGCTGTGGGAAAAGGTCGAGCGGTTGCGCGGGCTCGACGGGCTCAGGATCGCCGATTTCGGCACGCGGCGACGTCATTCCTTTCTCTGGCAGGATTGGTGCGTGCAGGCCATGCACGAGGGGCTGGGCGAGAGTTTCACGGGCACGTCGAACTGCCTCATCGCCAAGAACCGGGACCTCGAGGCGATCGGGACGAACGCACACGAGCTGCCCATGGTCTATGCGGCCCTCGCCGAGACGGACGAGGGGCTGGCCCGCGCGCCATACGACGTCTTGTCGGACTGGCACGAGGAACATGACGGCAACCTGCGCGTGATCCTGCCCGACACCTACGGGACCGAGGGGTTCCTGAGACATGCGCCCGACTGGCTGGCGGGGTGGACCGGCATCCGCATCGACAGCGGCGATCCCGCGGCGGGGGCCGAGACCGCGATCCGCTGGTGGCGCGAGCGCGGCGAGGATCCTCGCCGCAAGCTCGTCATCTTTTCCGACGGGCTCGACGACGACAAGATCGCCGAGCTGCACCACCAGTTCGCCGGCCGGGTCCGGGTGAGCTTCGGCTGGGGCACGCTGCTGACGAACGATTTCCGCGGTCTGACCGAGAACGACGCGCTCGCGCCCTTCTCACTCGTCTGCAAGGCGGTGTCGGCCGACGGACGCCCGACGGTCAAGCTTTCGGACAATCCCGAAAAGGCGATGGGACCGGCCGATGAGGTCGCGCGGTACAAGCGCGTCTTCGACGTGGGCCAGCAGGAGCGGCGCGCCGTTTTCGTCTGAAACTTGCCCGAGCTTCCCTTCGGCCCAGATCAATGGATGTGCACGATGCCGCGCCATCCACGGGAGGAGCCGCACATGGCCCAGTCGGGAAAGACACGAAAGACGCGATCCACCAAGACCGAAACCGTCAAAAAGCCTGCCTCCCACAAGGCGGGCCAGCGGGTCGAGCTGTTCCGCGACCTCGCGGAGCGGATCGCCGGACGCGAGGTGATCGTCCCGCCGAGGATGCTGACGGGGACCGCGCGGCGGCATCACGTCCGCTCGACCCTGCGGGAAGATCACGCGACGCGGATCGAACAGCGAAATCACGGCGCGTCGGTCAAGTTCGACGTTCTGTCGGGGGATTTCTTCAAGTTCTACCGGGGCACCGCGCTGCTCTTCTACCGCGATCTGGTGGGAGAGGACGCGCATATGCCGAGCGTCATGGCGCTGGGCGACGTTCATCCCGAGAATTTCGGCGTCATGCCCGACGTGAACGGAGCGCCGATCTTCGGCGTCAACGATTTCGACGAGGTGATCTATGCCCCCTTCACCTGGGACATGAAGCGCGGCGCGGTGGGGTTCTGGATCGCCGCGCGGGAAGTCGCGGGCATGAAGCGCAAGAAGCGGCGCAAGGTCATGAAGGCCTTCGTCGAAGGCTATCTCGACGCGATGCAGGACTATGCCGACCACGCGACCGAGAAGAACGACAGCTGGCGCATCGACAATTCCCCCAAGGTCATCCGAAAGCTGTTCGAGCAGGCCTGGGAGGAGCGCCGCGACTGGCTCTGGGACGATTACCTGAAGCCCAACGGCCGCGGATTCCGTGCCGATGACGAGTTGCAGCCGATCTCGAGCGAGGTCGGGAAGTTCCAGAAGGCGATCGACACGCTCGCCAAGGACAAGGATCTTGCCAAGCACGACCGCGCGGGCGAGCTGAAGGTCAAGGATGTCTGCGTGCGGCACGGACAGGGCACCGCGTCGCTGGGCCTGCCGCGATATTACGTGCTGATCGAGGGGCCGTCGAAGGACGCGACCGACGATCTCATCATCGAGTTCAAGCGCGCACGCCGTTCTGCGCTCGAGGGGCTGGTGCCACCGTCGGAATTCGACGCGGGCTCCAAGGCCGACCGGATCGCGCACGGGCAGACCGTGCAGCTCGCGCATGGGGACATCTTCTACGGCGCCGTCGAGATCGACGGCGAGAGCTTCATGAGCCGGGAGCGCGCGCCCTTCCGCGACGATATCGACCTCGACGATCTGAGTTACGGCACGTGGAAGAAATACGCCCGCGCCTGCGGGGCCGCGCTTGCCCAGGCGCATGCGCTTTCCGACGATCTGGGCAAGATCGACTACGATGTCGAGCCGTCGATCATGGAGGCCGCCTCGCCGCGCAAGCTGTTCCTTGCCGACATGGTCCGCTGGGCCGAGGAAGCCGCCGACCGGCTGAAGGCCGATCACGAGATGTTCAGCGAGGATTACGCGCTCGGGGCCTTCGACCGCGTCGACATGATCTATCGCTAGGTTTCCGGCCCGGCGGGGCCGGACCGTTTCACACCCGACACACCGACTTCGCCCCGCGTCATGCCGCCACTGGGGCAGGCATTTCCGCGTGAAACGCTTGCGGGAATGACCGGCGTGGTGTTTCCTCGCTTCATGAGTGTCAATTCCGACTTACACCCGCACCCCATGAGGGCCGAGCCGCTCGCGCTGCTGGAATTGCTGAAGCCCGTGACGTGGTTTCCGCCCATCTGGGCCTATCTCTGTGGCATCGTCTCGGCCGGGATCTGGCCCGGAGAAGCCTGGCCATTGGTGATTTTGGGTGTCCTGCTTGCAGGGCCGGTCGTCTGCGGGATGAGCCAGGCGGCCAACGACTGGGCCGACAGGCATGTCGATGCGATCAATCAGCCCGAACGTCCGATCCCGTCGGGCCGCGTCTCGGCGCGGGTGGCACTGGCGCTCGCGATATTGATGAGCGTCGCGGCGCTCGGGCTCGGCTGGATGCTGGGGCCCTGGGGGTTCGGCGCGACCTGCGTGGCGGTGATCGCCGCTTGGGCCTATTCCGCGCCGCCCGTCAGGCTCAAGCGGTCGGGCTGGTGGGGACCGGCGCTTGTCGGCCTCTGCTACGAAGGGCTGCCATGGTTCACCGGGGCGGCCGTGCTGTCGGCCGGCGCACCGTCGTTCTTCGTGGTGCTCGTGGCGCTGCTTTACGCGGTCGGGGCACAGGGGATCATGGTCCTCAACGATTTCAAGGCGCTCGAGGGCGACCGACGGATGGGCATCCGGTCGCTTCCCGTGGTGAAGGGGCCGGAGGTTGCGGCGAAGCTCGCCTGCACGGTCATGGCGCTGCCGCAGGCGCTGGTCGTCGCGATGCTGCTGGTCTGGGGGCGGCCGATCTTTGCCCTCGTCGTCGGAGTGGCGCTTCTGGGACAATTCGCGGCGATGCGCGTGCTGCTGCGCGACCCCGAGGGGCGCGCGCCATGGTACAACGCGACCGGCGTCACGCTCTACGTCACGGGGATGATGGTCACGGCCTTCGCGATCAGGGACCTTGTGCTGTGACGCTCTCGTGGCTCTCCATCGTCCGGCTGGGCCTCGTGCAGATGGCGCTGGGCTCGATCGTGGTGCTGACGACCAGCACGCTCAACCGCCTGATGGTGGTCGAGCTGGCGCTGCCGGCGGTGCTGCCGGGGCTGCTCGTTGCGCTGCATTACGGCATCCAGATCTCGCGCCCGAACTGGGGCTTCCTGAGCGATACGGGCGGCAATCGCACACGCTGGATCCTCGGCGGCATGGCGATGCTGGGCGCGGGAGGGATGCTGGCCGCATTCGGCGTGGTGGCGCTCGAGGACAGTTTCGAGATGGGCCTCGGCCTGTCGGTGCTGGCCTATGCGCTGATCGGCGTCGGCGTCGGCGCGTCGGGCACGTCGCTCCTCGCGCTGCTCGCCACCGCAACCGAGCCGCGACGCCGCCCGGCCGCGGCGATGATCACATGGCTCATGATGATCGCGGGGATCGCCGTGACCGCAGGCCTCGTGGGTGCGGCGCTCGACCCCTATTCGCCCGCCCTGCTGCTCGAGATCGTGGCCGTCGTCTGCCTCGGGGCCTTCGTGCTGAGTTTCCTTGCCACCTGGGGGGTGGAGCGCGGCCTCGCCCCCGCCCCCGCGACCGAAAAGCGGATGCCCTTCCGCGAAGGGCTGGCGGAAATCTGGTCCGAACCGAAGGCACGGGCCTTCACGATCTTCGTCTTCCTCAGCATGTGCGCCTATTTCATGCAGGAACTGATCCTCGAACCTTATGCGGGTCTCGTCTTCGACTTCACGCCGGGGCAATCCACGCAGCTTTCGGGCGCGCAGAACGGCGGTGTCTTCGTCGGCATGCTCGCCGTCGGGATCCTTGCGACGGGGTTCGGGATCGGCGCGCTCAGGGATTGGGTCGTGGCGGGGTGCCTCGGGTCGGCCGCGGCGCTTCTGGCGATCGGTGCGATCGGTCAGCTGGGTGCCGCGCTGCTTCTGCCCGCGACGATCGCGCTGGGTGTCTTCAACGGCATGTTCGCGGTCGCGGCCATCGGGTCGATGATGGCGCTTGCAGGTGAGGGGCGCAGCGCGCGCGAGGGCACGCGCATGGGCCTCTGGGGGGCCGCGCAGGCCATCGCCGCCGGGTTCGGCGGCCTTGCCGGCGCGGCACTCGTCGACCTGCTGCGGCTCGGGATGGAAGCGGGGCCCGCCTTCGGCATCGTCTTTGCGGGAGAAGCCTGCCTCTTCGTGGGTGCCGCGATCATGGCCTCGCGCATCATGGAGGGGCGCAAGGTCACGCGGCCGCGCGCTCCGAATATCGGAACGGAGGGGGTCGGGGATGTATGATGTCGTCGTCGTGGGGGGCGGGCCATCGGGAGCCATCGCCGCCGAGGATCTTGCCCGCGCGGGCCGGAAGGTCGCGCTTCTCGACAAGGCAGGACGGATCAAGCCCTGCGGCGGCGCGATCCCGCCCCGCCTGATCGCCGATTTCGAGATTCCCGACGATCAGCTCGTCGCCAGGATCCGCACCGCGCGGATGATCTCGCCCACGGGCCGCGCCGTCGACATCCCGATCGAGAACGGCTTCGTCGGCATGGTCGATCGCGAGCATTTCGACGAATTCCTCCGCATGCGGGCGGTGGAGGCCGGGGCGGAGCGGCTGACCGGTACCTTCCAGAAGATCCTGCGCGGCGACGCGACGGCGGTGATCTATCGCGACAAGGCGACGGGGGAGGAACGACACCTGCCCACGCGCCTCGTGATCGGGGCGGACGGTGCAAGATCGAACGTCGCGCGCGGCGAGGTGCCGGGCGGCGACAAGATCCCCTACGTCATCGCGTATCACGAGATCATCAAGTCGCCGCCGCGATCCGAACACTACGATCCGATGCGCTGCGACGTGGTCTATGACGGCGCGATCAGTCCCGATTTCTACGGCTGGGTCTTTCCGCATGGCGAGCAGGCGAGCGTCGGCATGGGCACCGGCGTCGACGGCGTGGATCTGAAGAAGGCGACGGCTGCCCTGCGCGTGGCCTCGGGGCTTGACGGGTGCGAGACGATAAGGCGCGAGGGTGCCCCCATTCCGCTGAAGCCGCTCGACCGGTGGGACAACGGCCGCGACGTCGTGCTCGCGGGCGATGCGGCGGGCGTCGTGGCCCCCTCCTCGGGCGAGGGGATCTATTATGCGATGGTGGGCGGACGGGTCGCGGCAACGGCTGCGCAAGCGGCCCTCGTCTCAGGGAAGGCCAAGGATCTGAGGCTGGCGCGCAAGCTCTTCATGAAGGAGCACAAGACCGTCTTCCACGTCCTCAGAACGATGCAGAACGCATATTACAAGTCGGACGAGCGTCGCGAGCGGTTCGTCTCGCTCTGCCACGACGTCGACGTGCAGCGCCTGACCTTCGAGGCCTACATGAACAAGAAGCTGGTCCGCGCCCGCCCGATGGCGCATCTCAGGATCGGTGCCAAGAACATGGCGCATTTGCTGCGCCTCGTGCCCCGGACCTATGCCTGAGCTGATGATCCCGGCCTGGGTCGACGGCACGCTCACACCGGTCGAGAAACTCGAGGTGCACCGCCGGGGGCTCAGGCACCGCGCGATCTCGGTCTTCGTGCTGGATGGCGACGCGGTGCTGTTGCAGCGGCGCGCCGAGGGGAAGTACCACACGCCCGGGCTCTGGACGAATACTTGCTGCACGCACCCCCATTGGGGGGAGGACCCCGAGGCCTGCGCGCATCGGCGTCTGGACGACGAACTGGGAATCGGAGGCCTCGACCTCGTCCATCGCGACCGCGTCGAGTACCGCGCGCCGGTGGGCGGTGGCCTCGTCGAGCACGAGGTGGTCGAGCTCTTCACCGCCGAGGCCACGCGCGAGATCGCGCTGGCCCCCGATCCGGATGAGGTCTCGGAGACGCGCTGGTGCCCCCTGCCCGCGTTGCGCGACGAGATCGCGGCCGCGCCGCAGCGGTTCACACCGTGGATGCGGATTTATCTCGACCGGCATGCGGGCGCGATCTTCGGCGATCTCGTCTAGCGGTAATCGGGGGGAAACCCTTTCGGGTTGAGTGGAGTTTGCGAAACGGGGGAATATGCGGCCGGCACCCCGTGCCGGTCATCGTCGTCAATTTGTTCTCGGGGGCACTGCCATGCTGACCAGACGTCACTTCATCGCCACGGGCCTCGCGCTCGCGGCTAGTCCGACCGCCGTTCTGGGTCACGCAGGCCTGCCGCACACGTCGAGGGCGTCCATGTCGGCGCGCAACGTCGAAATCCGGCCGGATGTCGATGTCGACACGATCCACATCTTTCCGGAATATTTCTCGCTCTACCACGTACGCGCACCCGGCTTTGCCCGCGAGTACCACATCGCTGTGGGCGATCAGGGCCGCAATCTCGGCGGTGACACGGTTATCCGCCGCAAGGAGGAATGGCCGAGCTGGACCCCCACGGCGAACATGATCCGGCGCGAGCCCGAGACATACACGAAATACGCGGGCGGCATGCCGGGCGGACCGGACAACCCACTGGGCGCGCGGGCCATGTATCTCTATCGCGGGGGACGCGACACGATGTATCGCATTCACGGAACGCCCCAGCCCTGGACGATCGGAACGGCGGTAAGCTCGGGTTGTATCCGCCTGACCAATGACGATGTGAGCGAGCTCTATCCAAACGTGAAGCTCGGAACGCGCGTCACCTCCTACCTCTGAGATTTTCGGCTAATTCTCGGCTTTCGCGAAAGCGAATCGTAATTCGTTTGCCTCATTGATCTCCCCGTCTTGGTCAGAAGGATGAGGCGGGTAGATGAGGATTGTGCGCGGAATGGCCGTGGCCGTGATGGCCGTGGCCCCGATGATGGCCATGGCCGAGGAAACCGTCATGGCCCCCCGGGGATCGCTCTTTTCCGACCGCGCGCCGCTTTTCGTCATCGACGACAGCCCCTCCGAGCCCGAGGCGCGGCTGCAGGTGGCGAGCCTTTTCGCGGATCGCGCCGAGACGGGATTCTTCGCTCCGAGATCCGAACCCGCGCGGGTGACGAACGCCGTCGCCTCGGCCGCGGGGATCGTCCATCAGGGCGGAACGCCGGTCGCACAGCTGCGCCACATCATCGCGCGTGCCGAGGCCGGTTCGATGGAATACGACGCCGTACAGCACGGCGCGACGCGCAAGCCGTCGAGACCGCCCACCCAGATGACGCTTGCCGATATCTATGAGTGGATCGCCGCGACGCCGGGCCAGCCGCACGCGATCGGGCGGTACCAGTTCATTCCCAAGACGTTGAAGGCACTGGTCAATCGCGCGGGGCTCGACACGCGGACGCGATTCTCGCCCGAGGTACAGGACCAACTCGCGAACCTGCTGCTCGAGGATGCGGGACTGACGGCTTTCCGCGCGGGCCAGATCACGCGGCACGCCTTCATGAACAATCTCGCGAAGATCTGGGCAGGGCTGCCGAATTCGTCCGGACAGTCGCATTACCACGGCTATGCCGGCAACAAGGCCACGATGAGCTGGGCGAATTTCGATGCCGAGGTCGCGGCCCTCTTTCCCGGCTGAGGGGAGGCGCGCCGGCCGGCGCGCCCCCGGCTTGGATCAGGCGATCCCGGTTGCGCGCTGCATGAGATCGATCGCCGCATAGGGATCTTCGGGCAGCAGATAGCTGATCGCGCGCAGGATCAGGATGAAACCGATCACGCCGAAAAAGACGATCGCCGCGTAGAACGCCCCCAGGCACATCTGGGAGAAGATCCACATGTGAAGCGACGGCTGCGAATCCCGCATGAACCATTGCGGAGGCTTCGGGATCCTGGGATCGGTCACCATTTTCTTGAGATCGGCCATTTCGATATCACTCCATGCCCGGGGGTTGGTAGATCATGAACTCTTCCGGCGTGCGTGCCGGCACGTAGTTCTGCGCCGCGCCGTAGCCGTGCTCCTGCGCCCAGACGAACCAGTTGTCGACGACCGTGCCGGTCAGCAGGATGCCGATCCCGCCGGTAAGCGTCGTCAGCACCGCGAACCACCAGGCCCAGCGATGGATCCCCTCCATCGTAGCGTTGAAGCCCATCGTCCAGCGCCAGAAGAGGCCGGCGCGTTCCGAAGCCGTGCCGCGATCGGCGATCTGTTCCAGCTCGCGGTCGCCGCCATAGCGGCCCACTGCAAGGATCGTGCCGCCATGCATCGCGAAGAGCAGCGCCGAGCCGTAGAGGAACACGATCGAGAGCGCGTGGAACGGATTGTAGAAGAGGTTGCCGTAGCTGAGCGAGAAAAGGTTGGTCCAGTCGAGATGCGGGAAAATGCCGTAGGGCACCGCTTCGGACCAGCTGCCCATGAGGATCGGACGGATCAGGCCCAGCACGAGGAACAGCCAGATCGCGCTCGCGAAGGCCCAGCAGACATGCTTGCCCATTCCGAGCTGCGCCGCCAGCACGTAGGAGCGGATCCACCACGAGATGACCGCGACGAGAAGCAGCGCCGAGGCGATGATCCAGAGCCCCCCCTCCCAGAGTGGTGCGAAGCCGAGACCGTATTCGGGCGCGGGCGGCTCGAGCGCGAGGT
Organism: Palleronia sp. LCG004; assembly: GCF_032931615.1. Lineage (NCBI taxonomy): Bacteria > Pseudomonadati > Pseudomonadota > Alphaproteobacteria > Rhodobacterales > Roseobacteraceae > Palleronia > Palleronia sp. LCG004. The sequence goes on along the minus strand of NZ_CP136759.1, from coordinate 2,858,486 downwards.
AGAAGAGGTCGCGGAAGAACAGCGCCGGGTTGAAATCGACCTGCACCCAGAAGCTGATGCCCACGAGGAAGAACCAGAGCCCCCCCGTGATGAGCGACACGATACCGTAGGGGCCGAGATAGATCGGCCCGATCTGCGCGTTGCCGAACCAGCCGAGGAGCTGGGAGAACCGCGCGCGATCGGTGCGGTCGCGCAGGTCGGCATCCTCGACCATGCCGAGCTCGGGCGGACCGGCGACCTGAACCTGCGTGAAGATGTTCTGATAATTGGGCATGTTCAGCTCTCCTTACATATCCGCCCACCAGGGCAGGTAGAGATACCAGTCCCACCAGGCGACCCACTGGTCGAACCAGATCGTGCCGGAGATGACGATGCAGAGCGCGCTCCAGAGGCCCGCGTTGATCGCGAGCAGCAGTCCCAGCCGGTGAATGCCGAGCGGCCCGATCGAATAGCCGATGAAGTCGCGGAAGAACGTGTCCTCGTGATCGGGATTGCGCATCACCTTGCCCTTTTCGGGATTGGCGGCCGACAGGATCAGCGATCCGTGGAGCGCAAGCGCGAAGCACGTGGTGAAGAAGAACGTCACCGCGACCATGTGCGCGGGATTGTAGTGGAAGTTTCCGTAGAGGTATCCGGTGTAGCTCACCCAGTCGAGATGGCTCCAGATGCCGTAGGGAAAGGCGTGTCCCCAGGCCCCCATGAGGACGGGGCGGATCACCTGCAGCGTGGTGTAGGCAACGATCGCCGCGCCGAAGGCCACAGGCACGTGGAAACCGATGCCGAGCTTGCGGCAAATCTCGACCTCGCGCAGCGCCCAGGAAACGAAGGCCCCGTGCGCGCAGATCGTGATGATCTGCCAGAGCCCGCCCATCTCGAGCGGCGCGGCCCCGAGCCCGTAGGAGAGCGGCGGCGGATTGACCGAGATGAGCCAGGGATTCCAGACCCCCTGGATCGCCGCGGTGTAGAAGACGAGGATCGTCCCGAGCCCCGCGAAGAACACGGTCGTGATCCCGAAGAAGCCCACGAAGAACGGACCGACCCAGAAGTCGAACAGATCGCCGCCGATGAGCGTGCCCCCCGGCACGCGATATTTACGCTCGAAGCTGAGCAGTGCCATCTTCCTACTCCGTATCTGTGGCGGCGTCCGGTGCGCGGGCCGTCGCGGGGGTGCCACGGGCGACCGGAAGGGCCGCCCGTGACGGGTTTCGGATCGAGATCAGTCCACGACGGTGACGTTGCCGGTGCCGTATTTGGCAGCGGATTGCTCGAACCAGTTGAACCTGTCGGTGCTGAGCAGGACGAGGTGGATCATCGCCGCCAGCAGGAACAGGAAGACACCCTGCGCGACGAAGACGCGACGCGGGTCGAAGACCAGCCAGATCTTGTAGAACTTTGCCATTACGCGTCCCTCCTCAGAACCACGGGCGCCAGATGAACACCGCGATATGAGCAACGACGGCCACGGCCGAGAACAGCCAGAGCCCGCTCAGATAGACGGAATGCAGTTCCTGCGCCTGCTCGTCGGTAAGACCTGTGAACGACAGGTCGGTTCTATCAGCCATTTAACTCTCCTTCGGATCGCCAAGCTGACGCCGCGGGGCCCCGCGGCCGGGTTCCGGCTCCTGCCGGACTTCTTCCGGGCCTTGCCCGGCAGAATTCTTGCGCGCGCCGCGCGTGCCCGTTTCGGGGGCATCGCGCACGGAGGATCCCCCCGTGCATGGCGTAGCGTACGCGTGTCATGGTTCAGGCCGAGAAGATCATCGGCGTGATGATGCGGGCCTGGCTCCACGCGCGCGAGATCGGTCCCTTCTCAGGCATGCGCATCTGCCGTGCAGCGATCAGCAGCCAGGTCAGGCAGGCAAGCGGGAGGGTCGCGGCGAAGATCAGGGCGAAGTAGGCGTAGAACTCGGCCTTCGGCTGCGCGCGGCCTCGCGCGGGTGCCATCGAAGCCATCTGGTTCGTCATGTCGCTCATGCTTTATCCTCCGGATTGGAACTCGATGCGGGCGCGAGCGCCCTGACGGTGTCGCGCACGACCCTTTCGTCGCCATGGGCGAGGGCCCTGCGCTCGGCCGCGTCGCGCAGGCTGCGCGCCGCGGAGATGCGGGTGAGGACGGGATGCTCGGCCACGATGCGGTCGAGCTCGGCCTGGGCGTCGGCATCCCATGGGAAATCGCGCCGGGTATTAGCGGGCGTGGCCTCGGCACTGTCCATCTCGGAGCCGAGCGGCAGGATGTGGAAGAGCGCGTCGAAGAGCCCGTTGCACACTTCCTGCAGAAGGTAGGTCGCGCCGGCATAGCCCATGAAGGGGGTGCCAGTGGCGCGCCGGATCGCAGCCCCCGGAAAGCTCGCCGGGATGAAGGCGGGGCTCGGGCCGTGGCCCGATTTCATCTCGGCCAGATACATCTTTTCGTTGATCGAGCCCATGACGACCAGCGGCCGCTTGGCGTGGAGCGTCGCGCGCACCTCGTCGTTGTCGGTCTTCTTGCCCGCCACGCGGGAGACCGACATCGCGCAGGGAAAGCCGAGCTCGTCCTCAAGGTAGTGGCGGATGCCACGGGCATAGGTCTCGTTTGCGACGATGGCGAATTCGGCGGTGCCGAAGAAATCCTGCGTGACCGACCGCCAGAGATCCCAGACGGGCTTCAGCGTCGAATGCTTCTCGCGCTCGATGAAGGGTTCGGGGTCGAGGCCGGTCAGCTCGCCCAGCTTGCGCAGGAACCGCGTGGTCGAGTCGATCCCGACCGGGGCCTGCAGATAGGGCTTGCCCAGCACCTCGCAGAGGCCGCGTCCGAATTCGCGGTACATGCAGACGTTGACGTCGGCATTCACGAGGTTGCGCATCTCGGCCAGATGCGCGCCCATCGGCATGACCATGTTGATCTCGGCCCCGATCCCCTCGACCAGGCGGCGGATCTCGGCCAGATCGCTGGCCATGTTGAACATGCCGTAGATCGGACCGAGGATATTGACGCGCGGGGCCGCGCCCTCCTCGCGCTTCTTCTCGGGTGGCATGCGCCCCTTTGTCATGCCCCATTCGGTGAAGATCCAGGTCATCGCGCGGTCGGCGCATTGCCACTGGTCCTCATCGATGGTTCGGGGAAGAAAACGCTGGATGCTGGTGCCCTGCGGCGTGACGCCGCCTCCGATCATCTCGGCGATGGAGCCCGTCACGACAACCGCAGGAAGTGCCGGATCGAGGACCTCCCAAGCGCGCTTCATCGCCTCTTCGGTGCCCGAACCCATCTCGTCCTCGCCGAGGCCGGTGACGACGATCGGGAGTTCATGCGGCGGCATCGCGTCAGTGTAGTGCAGGACGCTCGTCACCGGCAGGTTCTCGCAGCCGACGGGGCCATCGATCACGACCTGCAGCCCCTTGACCGCGCAAAAGGTATAGACCGCGCCCCAGTAGCCGCCCGCCCTGTCGTGATCCTGGATCAGCATGACAGGCCCCTTTGACAGAGAGCCAGGAGGCTGCGGCCGAAAGGCCGGGGGATGGCGAGCGGACGCGTCATATCATTTCCTGCGCCTTGCGCGCCTTGGCCTGACGTTCGAGTTTCCTGAGGTTCTGGGCGCGGAAATCGGGCCGCAGGTTCGGCTCGCCCTGCCAGACACCTGTTGCATCGCCTTCCCCAACACCCTCGAAGAAGGCCTTCATCCGCGCCATCCGGTTGCGGTTGCCCATGGCGGCATTCACGACCTGTGCGAGCGATCCGGCCCCGGCAGGCCCCATCAGGGGACGCGCCGAAATGAGGTTGGTAAAATAGAGCGACGGGACGCCCAGCTCCTTGGCCTTCTGCACCAGGGGCGTCGTGCCGATGGCGAGGTCCGGGCGCAGGCCTTCCATCGCCGAGAGATCATCCTCGAGCGAGGCGCGATAGACGACCTTGGCCCCCTTCGCCTCAAGCCATTGACGGTCCGCTTCGCTCTCGGGTGTGCGGGGGCACGCGGTGCCGACGTAAGGAACCTCCGCCCCACTCTCGACCAGAAGACGCGCCACGAGAAGCTCGCTGCCCTCGTAGCCCGACAGCGTGATCGTGCCGTCGATCCTGGCACCCGAAAGCGCGCCCTCGATCGCGGGAAGGAACTGGTTCTGCGCGGCCGCGACCTTGTCGGCCGCGATCCCGAACGCCTCGCCAATGCCGGCGAGCCAGTCGGCCGTGCCGTCGCGACCTACGGGCGCGGAGCCCACGACCGGACGTCCCGCCGCGCGGAATTCGCGCATGGCCGCGGTATAGAAGGGGTGGATCGCCGCGACCGCCTCGCAATCAAGCGCGCCGTAGAGTTCGCGCCATTCGCGGCAGGGCACGACCGGACCGGCGGCAAGACCCATCGGCGCAAGCATTGCGCCGATCATCATCGGATCGGCCGGGAACATCTCGCCAAGGAGCGCGACCTGCGGGCGGTCGTCGCGATGGGCGGCGGGGCGCGCGACGGGACCGGCCTCGGCCTCTTCCCGCGCGTATTTCAGCATCGCCCCCGCAAGGACATCCTTCGCTTCGGCATGGGTCGGAATGCCGAAGCCCGGCACGTCGATGCCGATGATACGGACGCCGTTGATCTCCTTTGGGAGGAGTCGCAACGGAACGCCGGACGCGGTCGGGACGCAAAGATTGGTGACCACGATGGCGTCGTAACGGTCGGGATCCGCCATGTCGTGGACGCTCTCGCGGATATCCTCGAAGAGCTTGCCGGTCACGAGGCTTTCGGAATCGAAAGGCACATAACCGACCGAGCGGCGCGCGCCGTAGAAATGGCTCACGAAGCTCAACCCGTAGACGCAGCAGGCCGAGCCCGACAGCACCGTCGCAACCCGCCGCATCCTGAGCCCCACGCGCAGCGACCCGAAGGCGGGGCACATGCTCTGCGGCTTGTCGTGGGGGCCCCGGGGGTAGTCGGCGGCGTAGCGGTCGAGAAGTTCGCTCTGACCCGCCGCGCGCGCTGCCGCTTCCATCCGGCCTGCGCCAGCATGGCATCCGAGCCCGTCGCCCGCCTCCGGATCGACGGCAAGTTCGGGCGCTACTTGCGTCTCCGGGCTTTCGTCATATTCGGGTTTGCGGGTCATATCGTCCTTCATCTGTCCTGAAATACTCCGGGGGTCCGGGGGCTGGCCCCCGGCGCTCTCAACTCAGACCTCGTCGTAGATCACCTCGAGCGAGGCCTTCGCCACTCCCTTCTTGCCGCGCATGTCGGCATCGCTCGCGGGTTCGAGTACCACGTCGCCGCCCGTGTCCTTGCTGTCGAAAAGCCCAAGCAGACCGTCCTGATCGAGGGGCGCGGGGCGCAGGCCGGGGGCCACCCCCACGGCCTCGGCCAGCCCGGCGAAGAGGCCACCCCAAGGCGAGGCACGCGAACCCACAATCTGGTAGTTCGCGGATTTCTTGCGCAGATCGTCGTCGGCCGGGATCGCGGCCAGAACCGGAATGCCCACGGCTTCGGCGAAGGCATGCGCCTCGCCCGACCCGTCATCCTTGTTCACGACAAGACCCGCGACACCGACATTGCCGCCCATCTTGCGGAAATATTCGACAGCCGAGCAGACGTTGTTTGCGACGTAGAGGCTTTGCAGATCGTTCGATCCGACGAGGATGACCTTCTGCGCCATGTCACGCGCGATGGGCAGGCCGAAGCCGCCGCAAACCACGTCGCCCAGGAAGTCGAGCAGAACGTAGTCGAAATCCCAGTCGTGGAAGCCGAGTTTCTCAAGCAGTTCGAAGCCGTGGATGATGCCGCGCCCGCCACAGCCGCGGCCGACCTCGGGCCCGCCAAGCTCCATTGCGAAGACGCCGCCGCGCTTGAAGCAGACATCGCCGATCTTCACCTCCTCGCCGGCAAGCTTCTTGCGGGTCGAGGTCTCGATGATCGTCGGGCAGGCCTTGCCCCCGAAGAGGAGCGAGGTCGTGTCGGATTTCGGATCGCACCCGATCAGCAGGACGCGCTTGCCCTCTTCGGCCATCATGTGACTGAGATTGGCGAGGGTGAAGGATTTGCCGATGCCGCCCTTGCCGTAGATCGCGATGATCTGCGTGTGCTTCGTCGGCTCGGATTGCGGCACCTCGAGCGACGGCTCGGCCGCCTCGTCGCGCAGCTTGGCGTCGTAGTCGCGAAGGTTCGGGGTGTTCGGATCGTCGAGGCTCATGCCACGTCCTTCCAGTCGAGTATCATCTTGAGACAGGCCGGATCGGTGAAGGCCGTCTCGTAGGCCGCGACGGCATCGTCGGGCCGTGCCGAATGCGTGACGAGCCCACCGAGGTCGAGCGCGCCGGAGCCGACCAGATCAGTCACCACGCGCATGTCGGAGGGGGTCCATTCGGCGGCGACGCGGAGCCGCGCCTCCTTCATGAAGGCAGGCGGAAAGGCAAAGCTGATCGGGTCGGTGTAGAAGCCCGCGAGCACGATCTCGCCGCCCTTGGCGATGCGCCCGATGAGTTCGGGCAGCAGATCGGCGCGGCCCGATGCGTCGAAGATCGTGCCGTAATTCCGTGTCTCGTCGCCCGCGGGATCGATCACCTCGTAGCCGCGCGCGCCGCTGCGCCGTGAAGGGTCGACCTCCCAGATCGTAGGCGATCCGCCGGCCAGCACGGTCAACCGCGCCAGAAGGCGGCCGAGCGTTCCGTGGCCAACGATCAGGTCTGGCAAGTCGGTCCTGAGACCGGCGATCGTGTGCCGCGCCGTCGCGGCAAGCGCGAGGATCGCACCGTCGCGTCCGAGTTCCGGGTCGATCGGCGTAACCCGAGCGGCCGGCGTCACGATCCGCCGGGACGCCCCGCCGAAGAGGCCGCGCAGCCCGTCATAGCAATCGGCCCCCGGCACGAACACGCGCGTTCCGATCGCAATCCCCGCACCCGGTCGCGCGTCCACCACCTCGCCCACCGATTCGTAACCGGGGACGAGCGGGTAGCCCATTCCGGGAAAGGGGGGCATCTCGCCGGTCCAAAAAAGTTTCTCCGTGCCGGTGGAAATGCCCGAATGCAGGATATCGATTACCACGTCACCGTCCTGCGGATCGCGAAGCATTGCCGGACCGAGGCCGAGCGCGCGGGGAGCATCGAGGATGATTGCGGAGGTTTCGATCACCTGAGACGTCCTCCCTGTCGCGGTGGACCGGGTCCGAACCCGGTACGGATCATGGTGTCAGTCTAAGCTTACACTTTACTCTGTCAATCTGAATAGACACTCGCATCAGACGGCGCGTCCTTCGACCACACTCGTCACGAAGGGCCGCGATGATCGGGCGATGCGGATCTCGCCGAAACCGGCCTCGCGCAGAAGCTCCGCAATGCGGCCGGGCGCACGGGCGCGGCCGGTCCGCATCGCCATGCAATACAGCGCGAAATAGATGTCGCCCGCGACGTGAGGGGCGTCTCCGCCGGTCATCGGCTCGGACACGATGAGCCGTCCGCCCGGCGATAGGGCCGCGCGTGCGCGGCTCAGGAGTGTGCGCACCACGACGTCGGGATGATCGTAGAGCACGCGGACGAGGGTGATCGCATCCGCCCCCTCGGGCAGATCGTCGTGCCGGAAATTCCCCGGGGCGAACGTGATTCGCCCGCCGAGCCCCTGCCCCTCGAGCGCGGCACGCGCCGGGCCCATCACCTGCGGCAGGTCGAAGAGGACCAGATCGGCGTGCGGCAGCGCCCCGGCCACGTGCGCCAGGAACATTCCCGTCCCGCCGCCCACATCGACGAGACGCGAGACGCCCCGCAGGTCGATCGCGGCAAGCGTATCCTCGGCCACGAGGATCTGGCTCTCGGCCATGAGACGCGAATAGCGTGCGCTGTCCTCTGCCCCCGCTTCGCCGCCCTGCCCGAAGACGTAGGGCCAGAAGCCCGCCAGTTCGGTCTCGACCTCACCGCGGAAGAACGCGACCGGGTCCGAAAGGTCGCGGTAGAGGATATCGTGATGGCGGATCATCTCCTCGAGCCCGGGCACGCCCAGAAGCGCGGCGCCGCGCAGGCTGAGCCGCACGCGACCGCGCGAAAGACGCAGCAGGCCCAGCGCGACGCCGCCGCGGATCAGGATCTCCGCCCGGTCGTCCGGCAAGGGCAGCTCACGGGCGAGTGCGCCGATCTCTCGCGGACGGCCTTCGACCAGATGCAGGACGCGCAGTTCGACAAGGACGCGCAGGACCTGGCTTTGAGCGAAGCCCGAGACAATGTCGAAGATCGCCTCGCCCTCGTGCCGCACATGGGATCGGGTCAGGGGGAACCGGGCGGCCCAGCGCCGGAAACGGGGATCGCGCACCAGCCTTTCGCACCAGCCCGGCGCGCCACCGGCATCGCGCATGGATCAGTGGCCCACGCGGGCGGGTCTGTGGGTGAGCGGCGTCAGCTTCTCAGCATAGCGCCGCACCATCGCTGCGAGCGATGCTTCACCCGGACAGGACGGGATCGACGCGATCGCGCCGCCAAGGATATCGGTCAGCCGCCCGACCGCCCCGTCGACGCCCAGCGCGGCCACTGCGTTCGGCCGTCCGTGCAGGTCGTCCTGACCGGCGGGCTTGCCCAGCGCCTCGGCATCGTAGAGCGCGTCGCGCAAGTCGTCGGCCACCTGGAACGCCTCGCCGATCCGCTGACCCAACTCTTCCCAGGGCTCGGCCTCTTGTCCGGCGGCGACGGCACCCATTTGGGTCGCGGCCACGAACAGCGCGCCGGTCTTGGCGCGGTGATAGGCAGCGAGGTCGATCCGTGCCTCGCTTTCCCACCCCTGCCCCGCGCAGATGCCACCGGGCATGCCGGTTCGCGCAGCGAGGATGCGGATGAGCTCCACCGCGCGAAGCGGGTCCTGCGGCGCGGCGCGGGCAAGGGTGTCGAAGGCCATGACGATGAGGCTGTCGCCCGTCAGAAGGGCAAGCGGTTCGGAAAAGGCTCGATGGACCGAAGGCTTGCCACGCCGCATGTCCGCATCGTCGAAACAGGGCATGTCGTCGTGGACGAGACTCGCACAGTGGACGAGTTCGAGCGCGACGGCCGCCGCATCGGTCAGCGCCGGCCGGTCGTCGAGGCAGGCGAGCGCGACGCTCGTGCAAATGGTTGGCCGGATCCGCGCGCCGCCGGGCGCGGTCGCGTAATGCAGCGCGGAGGACAGCCGCGCGGGTGCATCCCCGCCCCGACCCCTCTCGATCGTGCGGGCGAGATGGCTCTCGATCCGGGTCGAAATGGACATGGCGACTGCAACCTCGCGGACGGGGATAGGCGAAAGTGTCAACCAATCTGGACACATCGATCAGGGTGAGTCAAGAATCGCGCATGAGCGAGACCCGCATCATCGTCATTGGAGCCGGCATGGGCGGCCTCTCCGCCGCCATCGCGCTCGCCGCGAAGGGGTGCGACGTCACGATCCTCGATCGAGGCACAGCGCCGGGCGGCAAGGCGCGCACGCAGGACAGCGCCGCGGGACCGGTCAATGCGGGCCCGACAGTCCTGACGCTGCGCGTCGTCTTCGACGAGCTGTTCGAGGAGGCCGGTGCCGCGCTCGACGATTACGTGACGCTCGCTCCCGAGCCGCTTCTTGCGCGCCATTTCTGGCCCGACGGCAGCCGGCTCGACCTCACGTCGAACGAAGGTGAGAATGCCAGGGCCATCGCCAATTTCGCGGGGCCCGCCGCAGGGAAGGAGTTCCGCGCCTTCGCCGCCCGCGCCCGCCGACTCTTTGCCACCTTCGAAGACCCGATGCTACGCGCGCCCGCCCCCCGCCCCCTGTCGTTCGCGGCGCTCGTCGCACGCGATCCGGGCTTGTTGCGCGCGATGTCGCCCGGCCGGAGCCTGGCCGGACGGCTTGCCCGCGATTTCACCGATCCGCGGCTCAGACAGCTTTTCGGGCGCTACGCCACCTATGTCGGCGGCTCCCCCTTCGGTACACCTGCGCTCCTCTCGCTGATCTGGGAGGCAGAGGCCGCCGGGATCTGGCGCGTCGAGGGCGGCATCGCGGCGCTCGCCCGCGGCATGGCGGCGCTTGCCACCGATCTCGGGGCGCGCATCCGCTATGCCAGCGTCGCCACCCGGATCGTGACCGACGAAGGGCGCGTGAGCGCGGTGGAGCTCGAGGATGGGACGGTCCTCGATTGCGACCGCGTCGTCTTCAACGGCGATCCGCGCGCGCTCAGGCACGGGCTTCTGGGAAGCGACGTGACCGATGCCGTGCCTCGCGGAGCGGTCGAGCCTCTGAGCCTCTCGGCCGAGGTCTGGGCCTTCGCGGCGCGACCACAGGGCGCGGATCTGGTGCATCACAATGTCTTCTTCGGCCGCGATCCGCATTCGGAATTCGACCGGATCGCCGATGGGCTGCCGCCGCTCGACCCGACGATCTATGTCTGCGCGCAGGATCGCGGCACGGGCCGCACGCCCCCCGACGGCCCCGAGCGGTTCGAGATCATCGTCAACGCCGCCCCCGACACCCCCGAGCAGGAGTTCAATCAATGTCGTCAGCGGACCTTCACCACCCTGGCCGAGCGGGATCTCCGCTTCGATCCGGAGCCGCCGGCCACGGCCCTTACGGGGCCCAGGGGCTTCGGGCGGCTCTTTCCGGGATCGGGGGGCGCGCTCTACGGGCGCTCGCCCCAGGGCACGATGGCAGCCTTCAGGCGCCCGACGGCGCAGAGCGCGGTTCCGGGACTGTATCTGGCGGGCGGGGGGACGCATCCGGGAGCGGGGGTGCCGATGGCAGCCCTGTCAGGCCGACACGCCGCCAGCGCGATCGGCCTGAGCCTCTCTTCGACCGGCAGGTCGGACGCGGCGGATATGCATGGTGGTATCTCGACGGAATCTCCGACGACGGAACCCGCGGCGTCTCGGCCATCGGGTTCATAGGATCGGTCTTCTCGCCCTGGTATCGCTGGTCCGGGCACCGCGATCCGCGCGATCATTGCTGCCTGAACATCGCGACCTACGGGCCCGGCGGGCGTTTTGCCATGACCGATCGCGGGCGCGATGCCCTCTCGCAGACACCCGAACGGATCGGGATCGGCCCTTCGGCGATGGAATGGCGCGACGGCAAGCTGATCGTCACGGTCGAGGAAGTAAGCTCCCCGCCTCTAATCTCGCGCATTCGCGGCACGATCACCTTCGAGCCAGATGCGCTGACGGGGGCCGAGATCTCGCTCGCACCCGACGACAGTCATCTCTGGAGGCCACTGGCGCCATCGGGTCGCATCCATGTCGATCTCGGGGACCGGGGGCGCTGGTCCGGGCACGGCTATTTCGACGCGAATTCGGGGACGCGCCCGCTTGAGGCCGATTTCAGCTACTGGAGCTGGGGGCGCTTTCCGGGCAAGGACGGCACGACCTGCTTTTACGAGGCAACGTTGCGCGACGGATCGCCCTCGACCACCGCAATCCACATCGGCCGCGACGGCAATGTTTCGGATATCGACCCGCCGGCCCGTGCGACGCTGCCCAGAACGCGGTGGCAGGTGCGCCGCGAGACGCGCGCCGATGCAGGGTATGCGCCCAAACAGGTCCTGCCGATGCTCGATGCGCCCTTCTACTCCCGTTCGGCCGTGAGGACGTGCATCGACGGTGAGGAGGTGACCGGTACGCACGAAGCGCTCGACCTCGACCGGTTCCGGGGGCCATGGCTCATGCCGCTTCTGGCGGTACGTGTGCCGCGCCGGGCGAACTGGCGCGGCTAGGTGGTGATCGGGCCGCGACGGTTGAGCCGCCACACCTCGAAATTGAGCGCAGCGGCGATGCTGACCCAGATGAGATAGGGCACGAACAGGATCCCGGCGATGAAGTCGAGATCCCAGAAGCTGACCGTCGTGGCAAAGACCGCAACCCAGAGGATCGCGATCACGACGAGCGCGGCCTTCATCTTGTGCAATCCGAAGAACACCGGCGTCCAGAGCGTGTTGAACGCGATCTGGACGGCGAAGAACCCCATCGCATAGGCATTGGCGGGCTCCGATGCGATTCGCGCGCCGGCATTGGCGATGAAGAGGTAGAGCACGGTCCACGTGACCGGGAAAACCCAGTTCGGCGGCGTCCAAGCCGGCTTTTCGAGCGCGTCGTACCATTGGCCGGGTGAGAACATCACGCCGGTTGCCGCCGCACCGCCGCAGGCCGCGAGAAAGATGAAGAAGAGGGTCCAGTCCATGATCGGGCGAGATAGGACGCTGCCCCACGGTATCCAGCCCGCTCAGTAGCGCAGGCCGCGCCGACGCTCCGACAGCATGGCGAGGCGCATCTGCGTCTGCCCCAGCGCGGCCATCGCAGCACGTCGTTCGGGCTCGGTCTCGGCGGCGGCGAGTGCGGCGCGCTCGGACGCCGCCCGCTGCATCAGCGCAACCTCGGGCGGCACCACGCCCTCGGTCTTCATGATCCGGAAACCCGCCTCCTCCAGCGGGTCGAGCCCGCCTTCGGCGACGGCGATGGGCTTGCCCTCGCCCTCGAGCCCTTCGAGGTCGCCCGCGTCCCGCGACGCGTCGATCAGCCGTTCCGCGATTCGTGCCAGCCATGACATGGGCCGAAGATGCCCCGCCGTACGGGTGCCTTCAAGAACGTTGCGGCTTCATCGGGCGGGAGACATTCACGGCCCGTTATCCCGATCCGCACCGGTCTCGACGCGGAGCGTATCGTTTACCACCCGCACCTCGCGCTGCGGGAACGGGATAGAGATCCCCTCTTCCTTGAACGCATCCCAGAGCGCGAGATAGACGTTGCCGCGGATGTTGGTCAGACCGCCTGTCGGATCGGTGATCCAGAACCGCAGGATGTAATCGACCGACGAACCGCCGAAGCCGGTGATGTGGCAGACCGGCGCGGGCGTCGACAGCACCCGCGCGACACCGGATGCAGCCCCGATCGCGATGCGGCGCACGGCATGGGGATCGTCGTGATAGGCGGTGCCGAAGAAGATATCGAGCCGGACGAATTCGTTCGAATGCGACCAGTTGACCACCTGCCCCGTGATCAGATCCTCGTTGGGGATCAGGTATTCCTTGCCGTCGCGCGTCGTGATCGAGGCGTAGCGCGCGCCGAGCGTGTTGATCCAGCCGAACGTATCGCCGAGAGAGATCACGTCGCCGGGCTTGATCGACTTGTCGAGCAGGATGATCACCCCGGAAACGAGGTTCGAGACGACCTTTTGCAGACCGAAGCCGAGCCCCACGCCAATCGCGCCCGACAGCACCGCAAGCCCCGTGAGATCCACCCCCACGATCCTGAGCGCCGCGAAGAGCGCCGCGCCGTAAAGCCCGATCTGCAGCATCTTCACGACGAGGACCCGCATCGAGGGGCTGATCGACTCGTTGCGGCGGATACGCTCGGCGCTGGTCGAGGACAGGATCCGCGCGATCGTCAGCAGCACCGAGACGAGCACGATCACCTTCAGGAAGGACAGGAGGCTCAACCGGAATTCGCCCAGCGTGAAGGCCACCCGGTCGAGCGCACGCCCGACCTCGTCGGTGATCCCGAGAAGGTAGAGCGTCACCCAGATCCAGAGCCCCCAGCGCACGACGGAGCGCAGCGCGGGATTGCGCACCAGCCGCACCGCGAAGACCACGGCGAGCCAGGCGAGCGCAAGGCTCGCCACCATCGCGAGAATGTAGCTGCGCGAGGGATAGGGCGTGATTCCCCGCATCGTCCAGAGTGCGATCCAGACGAAGATCGTGAAGAAGATGAGCTTCAGCCGGCGGTTGATCGTCAGCAGCAGCCGAAGCTGCCATTTCGGTCGATTCTCGAGCCCGCGCATCCATTCGCGCATCCGGGGCTGGACCAGCCGGGCGAACGCGATGGCCGCGACGATCAGGGCCGCGACGACCCCGAGCTGCCAGAGCCGCGAAGGCAGAGCGAGGTTCTGCACCTGCAATCGCAGCAACGCCCAGATCCGGGCGAGTTCTTCCGAGATGACGGCGATTTCGGCGTCCATGGATGTGAGAATGCAGCGCCGCCCGGGACGCGGCAAGCCCGCACGCGCGGGCCTTTATTCCGCCGGCGGGGTGGGATAGGATCCCCCGCCATGAGCCCAGTCTTCGATATCGGCGATCGCGCGCGTCTCAGCGAACGTTTCTTCGGTGCCGCGCTGAGCGTTCTCGCGCGCCTATGATGCCGTCCGCCCGTACAGCCTGAGCCCGAGATATTCCAGCCAAGGAGAGGACGCCCATGTCCCCCAAGACGCTCTACGACAAGATCTGGGACGCACATCTGGTCCACGAGGACAAGGATGGCACCAGCCTTCTCTATATCGACCGCCACCTTGTCCATGAGGTGACGAGCCCGCAGGCCTTCGAGGGGCTGCGCCTGTCGGGCCGCAAGGTCCGCGCGCCCGAGAAGACCATCGCCGTGCCCGACCACAACGTGCCCACGACGCCCGACCGCGCGAACGGGATCGAGAACGAGGAATCGCGCATCCAGGTCGAGGCGCTCGACGCGAATGCGCGCGAGACCGGGATCAACTACTATCCCGTCAGCGACGTGCGGCAGGGCATCGTGCACATCATCGGCCCCGAGCAGGGCTGGACCCTGCCCGGCATGACGGTCGTCTGCGGCGACAGCCATACGGCGACGCACGGTGCCTTCGGCGCGCTTGCCCACGGCATCGGCACGTCCGAGGTCGAGCACGTGCTCGCCACGCAGACGCTGATCCAGTCGAAATCGAAGAACATGAAGGTCGAGATCACCGGGAAACTCGCCCCCGGCGTCACGGCCAAGGACATCACGCTGTCGGTCATCGGCAAGACCGGCACCGCGGGCGGCACCGGCTACGTCATCGAGTATTGCGGCGAGGCGATCCGCTCGCTCAGCATGGAAGGCCGCATGACGGTCTGCAACATGGCGATCGAGGGCGGCGCGCGCGCGGGCCTCATCGCGCCCGACGAGACGACCTTCGACTACGTGAAGGGTCGCCCCCACGCGCCGAAGGGCGCACAATGGGAGGCTGCGCTTTCGTGGTGGAAGACCCTCAAATCCGATGACGACGCCCATTGGGACAAGGTCGTGACGCTGAAGGGCGAAGAGATCGCGCCGGTCGTGACATGGGGCACCTCGCCCGAGGACACGCTGCCGATCACCGCCGAGGTTCCCAACCCCGAGAGCTTTTCGGGCGGCAAGGTTGCGGCCGCGCGGCGCGCGCTCGAATACATGGGCCTCGAGGCCGGTACGAAGCTCAGCGAGATCCCGATCGACACCGTCTTCATCGGCTCCTGCACCAATGGCCGGATCGAGGATCTGCGGGCAGCGGCCGAGATCCTGAAGGGCAACAAGATCAAGGACGGCCTGCGCGCCATGGTCGTGCCGGGATCGGGTCTCGTTCGCGCCCAGGCGGAGGAAGAGGGCCTTGCGCAGATATTCATGGATGCGGGCTTCGAATGGCGGATGGCCGGCTGTTCGATGTGTCTTGCCATGAATCCCGACCAGCTCGCCCCGGGCGAGCGTTGCGCGGCCACCTCGAACCGCAATTTCGAGGGCCGCCAGGGACGCGGCGGCCGCACGCATCTCATGTCGCCCGCCATGGCGGCGGCGGCGGCGATCACGGGCAGGCTGACGGATGTGCGCGAGCTCATGCAGTCCGAGCCGCAGCCGGCTTGAGGAGAGAGTAAATGGACAAGTTCGAGAAATTGACCGGTGTCGCGGCTCCCCTGCCGCTCATCAACATCGACACAGACATGATCATCCCCAAGCAGTTCCTGAAGACCATCAAGCGGTCGGGGCTCGGGGTGAACCTCTTCGATGAGATGCGCTACAACGACGACGGGTCGGAGAACGAGAACTTCGTGCTCAACAAGCCCGCCTATCGTGAGGCCGAAATCCTGGTCGCGGGCGAGAATTTCGGCTGCGGATCCTCGCGGGAGCATGCGCCATGGGCCATCAAGGATTTCGGGATCCGCTGCGTGATCGCGCCGTCCTTCGCGGACATCTTCTTCAACAACTGCTTCAAGAACGGCATCCTGCCGATTCCGTTGCCGCAGGAGCAGGTCGACGTTCTGATGGCCGATGCCGAGAAGGGCGCCAATGCGCGGATGGAGATCGATCTGGAAAACCAGACGATCACAACCTCCGAGGGCGAGACGATCCGCTTCGAGATCGATCCGTTCCGAAAGCATTGCCTGCTTGAAGGGCTCGACGATATCGGACTGACCCTGGAGAAGGCCGCCGCGATCGACACGTTCGAAGCATCGGTCGGGCAATCGCGCCCCTGGGTGTGACCGGCGCACCGGGACGGTTCGCGCGCGAACCGTCCCGGGCCAATCCCTCGATCGACCGGTCGCGCCCAGGCGCGCGCCTTCGCCACGGGCAGCGGACCCTGCTGGGGGTTCTCGTGGCACTTCTGCCGGTCTCGGCCGTGGAAGCGCAGGATCTCAGGATCGCGACCTTCAACACCGGACTTTCCTCCCGTGGGCCGGGCCTCATGCTGCGTGACATACTTGAGCCGTCCGAGCGGGTGGGAATCGTCACCCGCATCGTGGCCGAGACCGCGCCTGACATCCTCGTCCTGCAGGATGTCGACTGGGATGCGGGCGGCACCGGCCTCGCCGCACTTGCAGAGGCGATCGTCGAAGATGGCGGGCCGGACTATCCCCACAGCTTTGCCGCGCGTCCGAATGCGGGTCTGCTAACCGATCTGGACATGGATGGGGACGGGCGCACGCGCGGGCCGCGCGACGCGCAAGGTTACGGCAATTTCACGGGCGATGGCGGGATGGCGGTACTCTCTCGCTACCCGCTGGGCGAGGTGCGGGACCTGTCGGACCTGCCCTGGGCCGATCTGCCGGGGTCCATTCCACCGGATCCGCCATTCCCCACGGTCGAGGCGCACACGGCACGCAGGCTCTCCTCCGTCGCCCACTGGATCGTGCCGGTCGAGATCGACGGCCGGACGCTCGACCTCATGACATGGAGCGCGACACCGCCGATCTTCGATGGCCCCGAGGATCTGAACGGCCGGCGAAACCGGGACGAGACGGCGATCTGGTCGCGACTTCTCGACGGCGAAATGGGCGATGTGCCCGAGCCGCCCTTCGTCATACTCGGCAACGCCAATCTCGACCCCGAGGACGGCGAGGGGATCCGCGACGCGCTGGACGCGCTTCTGTCCGAGCCGCGCCTGCGGGACCCCCTTCCCCGGAGCGCGGGCGGCGCGGCAGAGGCGGATCCCGACCATCAAGGCGATCCCGCGCTGGA
Organism: Palleronia sp. LCG004; assembly: GCF_032931615.1. Taxonomy (NCBI): domain Bacteria; kingdom Pseudomonadati; phylum Pseudomonadota; class Alphaproteobacteria; order Rhodobacterales; family Roseobacteraceae; genus Palleronia; species Palleronia sp. LCG004. The sequence goes on along the minus strand of NZ_CP136759.1, from coordinate 2,841,370 downwards.
CACGGCGGCCTTCGACGGACCCGGCAATCTGCGCCTGAGCTATGTCCTGCCGTCACGTGACATCGCGGTACGTGATGCCGGCGTCTTCTGGCCCGCGCCGGATGCCCAGTTCGCGCCGGACGAAAACTGGCCCGCGCACCGGCTGGTCTGGGTGGACGTGACGCTCGCCCGCTGAGCCCAGCTTGACGCTTTGTGACCCCCGCTATACGCCCCGATCCAACCGCAATCCTCCGGAGGTCCCGTCATGCCCAACCCATCCATCCTGATCCTGCCCGGCGACGGGATCGGCCCCGAAGTCATGGCCGAGGTACGCAAGGTCATCGACTGGTTCGGAGCCAATCGCGACGTCAATTTCGACGTGATCGAGGATCTGGTGGGCGGCATTTCGTACGACACGCACGGAACGCCACTGACCGATGCCGCCATGGAGCAGGCGCAGAAGGTCGACGCGGTGCTGCTGGGGGCCGTGGGCGGCCCGAAGTACGACAAGCTCGACTTCGCGATGAAGCCCGAGCGCGGCCTCCTGCGACTGCGCAAGGAGATGGACCTCTTCGCGAACCTCAGGCCCGCGCAATGCTTCGACGCGCTCGCCGATTTCTCGTCGCTGAAGCGCGATGTGGTCGCGGGCCTCGACATCGTCATCGTGCGCGAACTGACGAGCGGCGTCTATTTCGGCGAGCCGCGCGGCATCATGGAGGAAGGCAACGAGCGCGTGGGCATCAACACGCAGCGCTATACCGAATCCGAGATCGACCGCGTCGCGCGCAGCGCCTTCGAACTTGCCATGCGGCGCAACCGCAAGCTCTGCTCGATGGAAAAATCGAACGTCATGGAATCGGGCGTCCTCTGGCGCGAGGTCGTGACCGAGGTCGCCAAGGATTACCCCGAGGTCGAGCTCACGCACATGCTCGCCGACAACGGTGCGATGCAATTGGTCCGCAAGCCCAAGCAGTTCGACGTCATCGTGACCGACAACCTCTTCGGGGACATGCTGTCGGATGCGGCCGCGATGCTGACCGGAAGCCTCGGCATGCTGCCCTCCGCCTCGCTCGGCGCTCCGATGGAGAACGGACGGCCCAAGGCGCTCTACGAACCGGTCCACGGATCGGCCCCCGACATCGCGGGTCAGGGCAAGGCGAACCCGATCGCCTGCATCCTGAGCTTCGCGATGGCGCTGCGCTATTCCTTCGACCGGGGCGACGATGCGCTCGCGCTCGAAGGAGCGGTCGAGGCGGTCCTGGCGCAGGGCGTGCGAACCGCCGATCTTCTGGGCGAAGAGGGCCGCGAGCCGGTCTCGACCTCGGAAATGGGCGACGCGATCATCGCCGCCCTCGGCACGGCCTAGCGCCGCACGCCATCGAGCAGGGCGTCGTCCACGTCGCCCTGCCCGTGCAGGACGCTTACATCGCCGGTATTCTCGAGGATGACGGCGCGAACGTCCTTCAAGCGCAAGGCGTTCGCCTCGCGCAGCTTTCCCATCAGATCGTCGCGACTGATATTCCCGCGAGAGAGGTTTTCCTCGAGGATCTCGCCGTCGCGCATGAGCATGAGTGGCGAATTGTCGATCACCTGCTGGAAGGGTCCGAAATGCGCGCGGACACGCGAGATCGCGCCTTGCACCAGAAAAAGCGCGACGAGCGCGCCCGTCGAGCGCCAGAAGCCCGGCCAGTCCGAGGACATCGCCGCACTTGCCAGCACCGATCCGACGGCGATCGTGATGGCAAAGTCGAAACCCGACATCTTGGAAAAACTGCGCAAGCCGTTGAGCCGGATCAGCGCGACGATGACCGCGACGACGATGACCGCCCGCAGCAAGATGTTGACGACGTCCATTCGGCGGAACTCCCCTTCTCCATGGAGCGCGAAGAGACGACGTTCAGTTCCCTCTTGACGTGAGACGCAAGCAGAGGTTGAGGGTCGTGTCATGTCGAGCCGTCTTCCTCCCGCCCTGATCGGTCCGCTGCTGGCGCTGCTGGCCTTCGCGCTTTTCGCCACGCACGACGTGCTGGTGAAAGCGGTGGGCGCGACCTATTCCTCGTTCCAGATCATCTTCTTCAGCGTCCTGCTGGGATTTCCGCTGACGACCGTGATGCTGATGCGCGACCGGACCTCCGGAACGCTCAGACCGGTCCACCCGTGGTGGATCTTCCTCAGAACGATCGCAGGCGTCTCGGCGCTCATGGGGGCGTTCTACGCCTTTTCGAACCTTCCGCTCGCCCAAGTCTATGCGCTGATCTTCGCCTCTCCGCTGCTCGTCACGGTGCTGTCGATTCCGATCTTGGGCGAGAAGGTCGGGCCGCATCGCTGGGGCGCGGTCGTTGCGGGGCTCGTGGGTGTGATGGTGGTGCTGAGACCCTGGAACGTCGACGCGTTGACCTTGGGCCACGGAGCCGCGCTTGTCACCGCGATCGGCAGCGCCACGGCCTCGGTCATCGTGCGCAAGATCGGCCGCGAGGAGCGGGGGGTGGTCCTGCTACTCTATCCGATGATGGCGAATTTCGTGCTGGCGGGTGCATTGATGCCCGTCGTCTACATCCCGATGGAGGCGATCGATCTGGGAATGATTGCCCTCGTCGCGCTGCTGGCCTTTGCCGGCGGCCTCATCATGATCGCGGCCTACCGCATGGGCGAGGCGGCCGTGGTCGCCCCGATGCAGTATTCTCAGATCATCTGGGCCGCGATCTTCGGCGCGGTTTTCTTTGACGAGGTACCGGACTTTATGACGTGGCTCGGGGCCGGGATCATCATCTGCTCGGGGCTCTATATCGTCCTGCGCGAAAGCCTGGGTAGCTCCCGCACCAGTCCCGTCGGTGCCTATCGCTCGCGGATGGAGAACGTGGCCTTTCCCCGTATCCCCGCCCTCCTGAGGCTGCAGGCCAATCGCATGCCGCCGGGCTACGAAGCCCTTGCAAAGCGCGGCCCGAAGCAATAGTGGACGGCCCACGGTCGGGCAGTGGCGCAGCCTGGTAGCGCACCTGCTTCGGGAGCAGGGGGTCGGAGGTTCGAATCCTCTCTGCCCGACCAGATCTTTCCTTTTATGGATTGCAACGATAGTCTTCCTCGTGACCACTATCCTTCCTCAACGGAGGATCGACCGAGGGCCAGACGGTGGCGAGCGACGGTGCAACTGCCGCCCGTAGCCACGTAAGCGGTCCAGCAATTTCTTCAATTCTGACAGTGAACGCGGTTCGCCCTTGTCGTCGGTTAGCAGGACCGTGTTCGGCCCAAAGCCGTCCTTGGCCACATCGCTACGTGCTGCATCACGGCGTCACCGAACCGATCATTCATGGATCGCGGAGCATTCTCAATCGATGAATGTCGGCAGAGCGGAACAAAGGGGGCCTACGCTGCACCATTCAAGAAAGCCCGCTATCGTTTCGTATTTGATCGAAAAGGTCCGGGCACGATAAAGTCATTGCCACTGCGCCCCAATGCAGGTCCCCAACCGATCAGCGCATATGATCCGGGCGGAGCGCTTGAAAAGCGGCGTCGAGTTTCTCGCTGAGGGACGCGTCTTGATCGATCGCGAAATGCGCGAGCGCGACGTCGAGGCAGGCGAATGATGCATGAACCAGTGCGTCCGCTTCCAGTCGACAGGCATTCGCGGCTCCGAGACGCCGCGCGACTTCAGGCGACAGGCCGGCCGCCCAGGAAATATGCTTTTCCAAGGTGTGGGCGCGCAGGCTTGCCGTGCTGTTGACCACGCGCATCGTCCTGGCCGCCCCTTCGGGGTCGCGCTCGACATTGTCTGACAAGACATCGTAGCCGCGCCGGAGCGAGGTCCAGACGTCTTCGTCCTGCGGGCGGGCCTTCACCACATCGATGATCCTCTCCCCGAACGCGGCGTGCCCCGCGACCACAACGTCCTCCTTGGTGGGGAAATAGCGGAAGAAGCTTCGCCGCGAGATCCCGGACGCAGCCGCGATCTCGTCGACCGTCACACCGTCGAACCCCTTCTCGTCGAACAATGTAAGTGCATGCAGGGCTATCGAAGCAGCGACTGCGTCCGTCTTGATCTCTCTGAGTGAACGCGCGGATCGGGCAGACGACGACTGCATTGACACTCCATGTTCAAATTGGCACTAAGTGCCATAATAGTGCCGAGATGCTATAACCGGCATGTTCCGAAAGGAGACTATCATGGTCGACCGCCGTCAAGCGAACATCCTTCCCGCCCGCAATCTGGGCCGGAATGGCCCGACGGTTTCCGCCATAGGCTACGGTGCCATGGGCATTACCGAGTATTATGGATCGGACACCACGAACGACGCCGTCAAAACAATCCGGCATGCGCACGAGATCGGCGTCACGTTCTTCGATACTGCCGAGCTGTATGGCTGGGGCCACAACGAACGCGTCGTCGGTGAGGCGCTGGCCCCCGTACGCGACGACGTCGTGATCGCGACCAAATTCGGCTGGACCCGCGACTATGGCTACAACAGCCGACCGGAGCACATCCGCGAGGTTCTCGACAATAGCCTGCGGTTCCTCGGTGTGGAGCATGTGGATGTCCTCTACCAGCACCGCGTCGATCCAGATGTCCCGATCGAGGATGTAGCGGGGACGGTGAAGGAACTCATCGAGGCGGGCAAGGTCGGTCATTTCGGCCTCAGCGAAGCAGGGCCGGCGACGATCCGCCGTGCCCATGCGGTCCAGCCGGTGGCGATGCTGCAGACCGAATACTCGATCTTCGAGCGCGATGTAGAAGCGTTGTTTCCCGTTCTGAGGGAGCTCGGCATCGGCTTCGTGCCGTACGCGCCGCTCGGCCGAGGCTTTCTGACCGGGACGGCCAAGCCGGCGGACCAGTACGACAAGAGCGACATGCGCAGCTTCGATCCGCGCTGGCAGCCTGGCGCGTTTGAGAAAAACGTGGAAGCGGTACGACAACTCGAGGCCCTCGCCAACGAGCGCGGTGCGAAGGTCTCGCAACTCGCCCTGGCCTGGCTGCTGGCGCAGGGTGACGACATCGTTCCCATTCCCGGCACTCGCAGCATCGCGCGCCTTGAAGAGAATGTCGGCGCTGTGCATCTCAAGCTTTCGGACGACGACCTCCGACGGATCGAAGAGATCCTTCCGTCCGGCGGATTCGGTGCCCGCTATCCAGATGCGGTGATGCCGGACTGGACGTGATCGACGATGCCGGGAGATACGCTCGGTTCCCGGTGAAAAATTTCCGGATTGTTGAGCCCACCTCAGCCCATGAATGGATCTCGCCCTAAGCCAGGCTGGAATTGCGTATTATGCCTTCAGGCAAGGCCGGGCGTAGAGACCGAAGGATTTAATGTTGAAACCTCCTTCCAATCCCAGGCACGTCATTCTCTCGGGGTGTTCCGGCGGGGGAAAGTCGACGCTGCTGGCCGAACTGCGCCGGCGGGGCTTCGCCACCGTGGAGGAACCGGGCCGCAGGATCGTGGCGGAAGAGCGTCGCGGCGACGGAACGGCATTGCCGTGGGTCGACCTCGGTGCCTTCGCAAGGCGCGCCATCGCGATGGCCTCGGCCGACCGGGAGGACGTGACCGGTACGGAAGGATGGGTCTTCTTCGACCGCGGCCTCGTCGATGCGGCAGTGGCGCTGGAGCACGCGGACGGGGTCGCGACCTCGGAGACGCTTGCAGGGCTTGCCCGCTTTCACAACCAAGTATTTCTGACGCCGCCATGGCCGGAGATCCACCGGCTGGACGGCGAACGGCAGCAGGATCTGAATGAGGGTATTGCCGAATACCATCGCCTCCGCGAGGCATACCGTCGGCTGGATTACGTTCCGGTCATCCTGCCCAAGGTCGATGTCGAGGACCGAGCGGACTTCCTTTTGACCTGCCTTTCCTGAGCGTCGCGGACAGCGCGTCGTTTCCAGGTAACCATGGTTCGTGGAACGCGCCCTCCTCGATATGACTGGGGCTTCCCCATCCGAGCATCGTCGGCAAACCATGAAAGGTCTTCCGTTAGAACGTGCAGGTGGGTACTTCGAAGGGATGGTTCGTTTGCCATTCCGCCGTACGCTTCTGCTCGCGACCCTTCTCGTGGTCGCGCTGGCCAGCGTCGTCTCGGCCGCCGCGATGGCACCCGAACGGGGCGATGGGAAGCTTGCGGCCTATCTCGCGAGCGGCGGCTCGCTCCATGATCTCTGTGCGGATCATTCTTCCCACGAGGATCATCATTGCCCGTTCTGCCACGCGGTACCCGGTCCTCCGACCGTCCGGTTCGCGCCCAGCGCCGACCGTGTGGTGTGCGATGAGGTCGGGCGCGATCGCGGGCATCAGGCCGCCCGGCCATTGGCCGGAAACCCCTACCTTTCGGCGCGTGCCCCTCCGCAACCGGGCTGACCCCGGACTGCGCGCGAAAGACCGTCTGTCGGGGCCCGGCAGGCATCCCTTTTCACATGGCAGGACCGGGATCGGCACCCACCGGCAATCCGGCTGAAACCCGAACGGCCCACCTGGCGTGACTGCTTCCGGGCAAGCCGCATTTCGACGCATGCCGCGATGCCGACACGTGCAGCCTGCCGCGCCATCTCTGGATGGCGAGGTTCTCGCATTCATCCCGAACGGACCCATCGCCATGACCACCACGACCATGAACCCACCGCGCAATTCCGCGCTTTACCGCGCCGTCTGGCGCTGGCATTTCTTCGCCGGGCTGATCGTCCTGCCCTTCGTGATCCTGATCGCCGTGACCGGCGGGATCTATCTCTTCAAGGACGAGATCAACAACGCGGCCTATTCCGAGCGACGCTTCGTCACCCCCGCCGAGACGCAGGCGATGGCACCTTCTGCGATCACAGAAGCCGCGCTCGAGGCCCATCCGGGGTCTCTCGTCGCCTATTTCCCGCCTTCCGCACCGGACCGCACGGCGCAGGTGAAGATCGCCGGCGAGGATGGCCTCACGGATACGGTCTACGTGAACCCGTACGACGCCACGGTCATCGCCTCCGCATGGGATGCCGGACCGTCGGGATCGACGCCCATGTGGCTCGTCCGCAAGCTGCATTCGCTCGAATATGTCGGCTGGTGGGGCAACCGGATCATCGAGGCCGTCGCGGGCTGGATGGTGCTTCTGGTAGCAACGGGCATCTACCTCTGGTGGCCGCGGGGACGGAAGGTCGGGGTGATGGCCCCCCGCCGGACGAGCGGCCGCCCCTGGTGGCGTGACATCCACGCGGTGACCGGCATCTACACTGCCGGGTTCATCCTCTTCCTCGCGCTGACCGGGCTGCCGTGGTCGGGCGTATGGGGCAAGTATTTCTACGATCTGTCCTACGCGGCGGGCCTCGGGATGACCGACGGATACTGGTCGAACCTGCCCACGTCGGACCTGCCCGCGGGCGAAGCGATGGAACAAACCCCCTGGATCATGGAGCATCACGGAATGCCGATGTCGGGCGGCACCGACGGCGTTCCGGCAGCACTCGACGATGTGGTGGCGACGGTCGAGGCCGCGGGCCTCCACCCGGGCTACGAGGTCGCAATGCCGTCGGGAGCGACGGGCGTCTTCACGGCATCCGTCTATCCCGACGACATATCGCAGGAACGCGTGATCCATCTCGACCAGTATACCGGCGAGGTCCTGCTCGACCTGGGAATCTCCGACCTCGGCACGCTCGGCTGGATGGCGGAGTGGGGCGTCTCGATCCATATGGGCCAGCAATTCGGCTTGGCGAACCAGATCGTGTTGCTGGTGGCCTGCATTGCCATCGTGCTGATGTCGGTCTCGGCCATCGTCATGTGGTGGAAGCGCCGCCCGGCGGGATCGCTCGGCGCTCCGGCCGTACCATCGGACCATCGCATACCGCATGCGGTCCTGCTGATGGCGATCGCGGCAGGCCTTTTCTTCCCGCTCGTGGGCCTGACGCTCCTCGTCGTGGCTGCGATCGAACTGATGTTGCACTTCGCGACGAGCCGTCGCACGGCTTAGTTGAAGGGTGCGTTATCTTTGGGGAGGGCGGTGCCGATACGTGCCGCCTTTTCCGTCAAGATCTGCCTGAGCGATAGGCTCGACAACGCGCCGTCGCGTCATTCCGCCATTTCTCAGCCCCGCGACGCAGAAACAGTTTCAAATTTAGCAATTTCGTTCCATGCTCCGGTGCGGGGGCAAAGGAAAGAAATATCAGGAATACCAGAAGGCCCCCTTGTCGGTTGTGCGAGTTGTCCATTCGGGCTCATCACCCGGTCGGCGCTTGAGGATCTTGCGGGTACCTGATGATCATGCCCCCTCCCCCTGTCGCGAAGAGTTCGGCCCGGACGGGATCCGACCGGCACGCGACGCTTGCACCTTATCGCATCCTGGACACGCCGGCCGAGGTCGAATTCGACGATATCGCTCATCTCGCGCGCGATATCTGCGGGACGGAAACGGCGCTGATCGGTTTCGTGCTGGAGGATCGGCAGTGGTTCAAGGCGAGGGTCGGTTTCGACGCCCCCGAAATACCGATCGAGGGATCGGTCTGCGCGCATGCGCTGGAAGGGCCCGACCTGCTGCTCATCCCCGATCTGAAGCTCGATGCCCGGACCGACAGCAACCCGTTCGTGACTGGCGCGCCATTCACACGCTTCTATGCCGGGGTCCGGCTCGAGACGCCGGACGGCACGCCCCTGGGGACGCTCTGCGTCATGGACGGCCAGCCCCGCCCCGGGGGATTGACGGACCGGCAGGTCGACGGCCTCAGACGACTGGCACGCCAGAGCATGAGTCAGCTGGAACTGCGACGCCTGAGCCGGGATCGCGACCGCGCCAGCGGCGAAATCCGGGAGGCCAACACCCACCATCTGCAGATCATCGAAAGTGCGCTGGATTACGCCATCATCTCCATGGATCTCGAAGGCTACGTCTCGAGCTGGAACCGGGGCGCGGAGCGCATCTTCGGCTGGTCGTCCGCCGAGATGTGCGGCAGGCCCGCCGATACGTTCTTCAGGCCCGAAGACGTCACGAACGGCGTTCTGGCGGCAGAGATGCGGCTGGCAGGGGAACGCGGCTCCGGCACGGACGAACGATGGTACATGCGGAAGGACGGAGCGCGCTTCTTCGCGATGGGCGAGATGATGCCCCTCAACTCTTCGTCCGGGGAACTGGTGGGATACCTGAAGATCCTCCGCGACGAGACGAAGAAGCGCGAGATCGACACCCATCTCCGGATAGCCGAGGAACGCCTGCAGATCGCGCTCGCGGCCTCGGGTGCCGTCGGCTTGTGGGACTGGATGATCGATACCGACCTGCTGCACGGCGATGCAAATTTCGCCCGGATCTACGGTCTCGACCCCGAGAAGACCGCGAGCGGCCTGACGATGGAGGAATATCAGCAATTCGTCGTCCCGGAAGATATCGGGAGGCTCAGAGACAGTATCAGGGCCACGTTCGATCGCGGCGAAGATTTCCTGATCGAATACCGGGTTGAGATCGAGGGGCAGCCGCTGCGCTGGGTCGAGTGCAAGGGCCGTCTTGTCCATGATCGGGACGGCAGACCGGAACGCTTCTCCGGCTCAGCCGTGGATGTGACCGAGCGCAAGCATGCCGAGACAGAATCCCGTCGCCTGGCCGCGATCGTCGAGCAGTCTCGCGACTTCATCGGGGTCGCACATCTCGATGGGTCGATGGCATGGGTCAACGAATCGGGCCGCCGGCTCGTCGGATTGTCCAGCCCCGAGAGCGCGACGGACACCATGATCGAGGATTACTTCGTTCCGGCCGAATGGTCCGATATCGCGACCGAGGTGTTCCCGGCGGTGACCGAAACGGGAGGCTGGCGTGGCGAACTGCGATTCCGCCATTTCGTGACGGGCGAAACGATCCCTGTGATCTACGACATCATGGCCCTGCGCAGCGATGCGGGAGACGTGACGGCCTATGCGACCGTGACACGGGACATCCGCGGCCAGAAGGAAGCCGAAGCCAAGCAGCAGCTTCTGAACGAGGAACTGTCCCACCGGATGAAGAACACGCTCGCCATGGTTCAGGCGATCGCGACGCAGACACTGCGTGGGGTAACGGAGAAGGAGGCGGTCGCCGCATTCCGCAAGCGCATTCATGCGATCGCCTCGGCTCACGATGTGCTTCTGAAGAAAAACTGGGCGGCAGCCTCGATGGAAGAGGTCGTCAGGGCCGTACTGCGCATGTTCGAATTGGACGACCGGTTCGAGATCGCGGGGCCCCCGGTCGAGCTTGGCTCGCGCGCGACACTATCCCTGTCGCTTCTGCTGCACGAACTTGCGACCAATGCGCTGAAATATGGGGCCCTCTCGTCCGAGACCGGGCGCATCGCCATCGCATGGAGCATCGCGGAAGGGACCCCCGATCCCGATTTCACCCTGACCTGGTCGGAATCGGGAGGCCCGCCGCCGCATCCGCCAGCGGACCGGGGAAAGGGATTCGGCTCGCGCCTCATAGCTATCGGCCTCGTGGGAACGGGGGGGTGCGACCTTGGTTATCCGGCGGAAGGCTTTCAGGCAGAATTCAGGGCACCGCTTCCGCAAATGAAGCAAACATGAAGGACCAGTCCGTGACAATGCCAGGTGGGAAAGAGTGGCCGGTGGTGCTCGTAGTCGAGGACGAGCCCATCCTGCGAATGTGCGCGGTAGACATTGTGGAGGATGCGGGTTTCGAAGCACTCGAAGCCGCGGACGCCCAACAGGCCATCGACATACTGGAACATCGGCCCGACATCCGGATCGTGTTCAGCGATATCGACATGCCGGGAGGGATCGACGGAGTGACCCTCGCCGCCGCGATCCGCGATCGGTGGCCGCCGATCGGGATCATCCTGACCTCCGGATATCTCATGCCGGACATGCGGATCCTGCCTGGTCAGGCGGTGTTCTTTTCCAAGCCCTACATGCCCGAGAAGATCGCCCAGGCCCTGTACGACATGTCGTTCTGACCAGTATCTTTGCACCTAGTCCGTCATGCAAAACATTATCGTCCGGACAAGATCCACTGCACGCACGGCACGAAGCGATCCGGGGATGGTGGAACGATCCGTGAGCGGTCTGATGGGACGGGCATTGGATGTTCCTACCCTCCGCTTCAATTCGCCAAGTCATTTCGTCATCGGTTGTACGATGTCGGTAGCCCGCTGATCGCTCCAAAGAAATTACGCACCCTTCGACGCATTCAGAACTGCCTGGATCCTGCCCATGCGTGGTGGACTTTCGATTGGTCTGGCGCCCCTTCGCAAGGTGAAATGCGCGGCTGAAGTGGAAGGGGCGAGCTTACGCCCTGCCGCCTTAATGTCATACATTCGCACCTGTTCAGGGGCCGAGCTTCCCCGGTTTGATGGACCGGCTAAAGCGCGCCAGTGTCGTGACGAATGACCCCGACCGGCCGGCGGAAATCAGGCCACGCCGGCGCGGATCAGCACGGCCATGGCACCGTCGAAATGTTCCGACAGGGCCGCTTCGGCGCGGCTGGCGTCCTGCGCCATGATCGCGGTGGCGATACGCTCATGACACTTGATGTTCTCCCTGCGGTTCTGGTGCGTCGCCCGGGAACGCCAGCCGATCTCCCAGGTCTGGCGCGTGATGACCGCGAAGCTGTCGACCAGCATAGCGAAGAGCTGATTGCCGGAAGCCTTGGCGATGATGGAATGGAAGTGGATATCAAGCTCCATCAATTCCGTATGCCCCGCTTCGAGATCCGCGAACATCCGGGCCGTGGTGTTGAGCAGTTCCGTCGCCTCGGCGTCGCTGCGACGTATCGCGGCCAGGCCCACTGTCCGCATTTCGAGAGTCCTGCGCACGTCCAGCACCTGCTGGATGCTGAGCCGCCGACTATAGGTCGTGTGGTCGAGCACGAGACTGAGAGCGGAGGCGTCGGGCAAAGCCACCCGCGCCTTTCGTGATCCACCGATATCGAGGATCCGCAAGGTCGCAAGGCCGCGCAGTGCCTCGCGCGTCACGGGACGGGACACGCCGAGATGTCCGGCCAAGGCCGCCTCCGATGGAAGTGAATCGCCAGGACGCAATCCTTGCGCACGGATCAGGTCGCGGATGCCCCTCATGGCCATTTCTGCTAGTCCCGGCTCGCTTGATATGGGATTCGTCACGACGTGATTTCCTTACTACGGTTATAGTAATATGAAGAATCTAAGGGTTATTTTATCCTATTCTCTCATTACTTCGCCATAATCGTCTGACAATTCACGAAAGATTGTCACGAGATATAGCTCCGTTCCGGAACCGGCGATAGGGTCCACCATGACGAACGCCACCGGTCCAACCGGGCGTGCAGGGAGGACATCTGACGTGAAGATCACAGCCATCCGCACCTTCCGTGCGGAGGAATTCGCCAACGTGCTTTGGGTCCATGTGGAAACCGATGCCGGGTTCACCGGGCTCGGGGAAACCTTCTACGGGGCCGAGGCCTGTGAGGCCCATATCCACAACACGCTGTCAGTTCGGCTGCTGGGCCAGAATCCGCTGAACATCGAAGCCCTGCACAAGGAAATGGTCAGCCTTCCCAACGCGCAGGCATCGACCGGCGTGGAATACCGTGCAGCCTCGGCCATCGACATCGCGCTGTGGGACATCTTCGGCAAGGTGGCGGGACAGCCCGTCCACGTGATGCTGGGCGGACAATCGTGGGACCGCATCCGGGTCTACAATACCTGCGCGGGCACGCGCTACGTCCGCACGAACAAGATCAAGCCCGTGGATACCTGGAACCGCGACGAGGGCCAGTACGAGGATCTCGACGCCTTCATGACGGATGCGGGCGCGCTGGCCGAGGATCTGCTCGACAAGGGCATCACGGCGATGAAGATCTGGCCATTCGATCCGCCCGCGATCGAGAACAAGGGCATGTTCATCACCGCGGAACAAATGAAGAATGCGGTGAAACCCTTCGAACAGATCCGCAAGGCCGTCGGCGACCGCATGGAGATCATGGTCGAGTTGCACTGCCTGTGGAACCTTCCCGTGGCCAAGGACATCGCCCGTGTCCTGGAGGACTATCAGCCGCGCTGGTACGAAGACCCGATCCGCATGAACAACGCGCAGGCGCTGGCGGAATTCGCCGCCTCGACGAGCGTATGGACCTGTGCATCGGAAACGCTGGGGTCGCGGTTCGCCTACAAGGACTATCTGGACCGCGATGCGGCGCATGTGGTTATGGCGGATCTGTGCTGGACCGGCGGTCTGACCGAGGGGCGCAAGATCGCCGCCATGGCCGATACCTACCACCGGCCCTTCGCTCCGCATGACTGCATCGGCCCGGTCGGGTTCGCCGCCGCGATCCACATGTCCTTCAGCCAGCCCAACACGTTGATCCAGGAATCCGTTCGCGCCTTCTACAACGGATGGTATCGCGAATTGGTGACTGAGGTGCCGCGCATCGAGAACGGGTACGTCTACCCGATGGAAGGGCCCGGTCTCGGCACCGAACTGCGCTCGGATTTCTTCGAGCGCGGCGACCTGACAACACGCATCTCGGAGGTTTCATGAGCCATCCCCTATTCGATCTGACCGGCAAGACCGCCCTCATCACCGGCTCGTCGCGGGGCCTCGGCCGTGCCTTCGCCGAAGGTCTGGCGCAGGCCGGTGCGCGCATCGTGCTGAACGGCGTCAATGCGGAACGCCTGGAAGCTGCCGCGCAGGAAATGCGCGATCAGGGGTTCGACGTTGTGACCTCTGCCTTCGACGTGGCGGACGAGGCGGCGATCGTCGCGGCATTCGAGACGCTGGACGCCGAAGGCATCGACGTGGATATCCTCGTGAACAATGCCGGCATCCAGTTCCGCAAGCCGATGCTGGAGCTCGATACCGCCGATTGGCGGCGCGTCATCGACATCAACCTGACCGCCGCTTTCGTCGTCGGGCGCGAGGCTGCGAAACGCATGGCGAAACGCGGGCGGGGCAAGGTGATCAACATCGGATCGCTTACCTCGGAACTGGCCCGCGCGACGGTCGCGCCCTACACGGTCGCCAAGGGAGGCATCAAGATGCTGACCAAGGCGATGGCAGCCGAATGGGGCGAAAAGGGCATCCAGTCCAACGCCATCGGCCCGGGCTACATGGTCACGGACATGAACGAGGCGTTGATCGAGAACCCCGAGTTCGACGCGTGGGTCAAGGGACGCACGCCGATGCGGCGCTGGGGCCTGCCGGAAGAGCTGGCGGGCACGTGCATCTATCTCGCCTCGGACGCGTCGAACTATGTTTCGGGCCAGATCATCTATGCCGATGGCGGCATGATCTCGGTGCTGTGACGCCATGATGAAGATCGTCTTCTATGGCGCGAATGCGTCGACCTTCGAGCCGGGCCTTTCGGAACAGTTGCACATGCCGCACGAGATCACCGTGATCTCGGACGCGGCGGAGGGCCCGGGGGAGGCCGATGCGCTGGCTGCGGCCGACGTGGTCGTGGGAGTGCAGTACCAAGGCACGGGCATCCGCAACGCCCGACTGTTCCAGCTGCCCGCTGCCGGGTACGACAAGGTCGACATGGACGCCCTGCCCGCGGGGTGCGCCGTCTGCAACGCGTTCGGGCATGAGAACGCCATCGCGGAATACGTCATGACGGCGCTCCTGTCGCGGCATGTGCCGCTCGCGGATGCGGATGCCCGGCTGCGTCGGGGTGACTGGCATTACTGGGCCGGCGGTCCGAACGGATTGCGGACCGAGATGGGTCAGCAAAGCATCGGCATCATCGGGCACGGGCATATCGGCAAGGCAGTCAAGGACCGCGCGCTGGCCTTTGGGATGAAGGTCCATGTCGCCAACCGCTCGCCGATCGAGGATGCGCGGGTCACGACCCACGGTCTCGATGCGCTGGACGAGATGGCCGGTGAGGTGGACGTGCTTCTCAACACGCTGCCGTTGACCGACAGCACCACCGGCATGATCAGCGTGGCAGAGCTCGCCGCGCTGCGCGACGGCGCGGTCGTCATGAATGTCGGCCGGGGGCCCGTGATCGACGAAGACGCATTGTTCGCCGCGCTGGAGGACGGCCGCCTGAACGCGATCCTCGATACGTGGTATGTCTATCCGTCGCAGGACGATCCGAACCCGCAGCCGTCGAAACATCCGTTCCACGACCTGCCCAACGTCACCATCACCCCCCACATGTCGGGCTGGACCACGGGCACCATTGCCCGTCGCACCGCGACCGTGGCCGAGAACGTCAATCGGCTGGACCGGGGCGACGACCTGATCAACCTGCTCAAGGGGGCTCGATGATGAAGGCCGTCGTCATCCATGCCGCGCGCGATCTGCGTGTCGAGCCTATCGCGCCCGCGGAAAAGCCCGGCCCCGGAGAGGTGCAGGTGCGAGTCGCGAATGGCGGGATCTGTGGGTCCGATCTGCACTACTATCTGCATGGCGGCTTCGGCGCGATCCGCATCCGCGAACCGATGGCCCTCGGCCACGAAGTCTCGGGCATAATCGCCGCACTCGGGGATGGGGTCGAGGGGCTGGCCATCGGCGACAAGGTGGCCGTGAACCCCTCCCGTCCCTGCACCCGGTGCGAGTATTGCCTGCGCGGTCAGCCGAACCAGTGCCTCGACATGCGTTTCAACGGATCGGCCATGCGGATGCCGCATGAACAAGGGTTGTTCCGCGAGGCGTTGACCCTCCCCTCGACGCTGGTCGAGCGGTTCGCGCCTGATGCAGACCTGGCATTTGCCGCGATGACCGAACCCTTGGCCGTGTGTCTGCACGCGGTGCGGCAGGCCGGGTCGCTGGTGGGAAAGACCGTGCTCGTGGCGGGGTCAGGCCCTATCGGCTGCCTGACGATCGCTGCCGCGCGGCTGGCCGGTGCGACGCGCATCGTCGCGACCGATATCTCCGACACGCCACTTGGGGTTGCCCGCGCGATGGGTGCGGATGAGACGATCAACCTCGCGACCGAGGCGGACGGATTGGAACCGTTGCAGCGCGACAAGGGTCGTGTCGACGTCAGTTTCGAATGTTCCGGCGCGCCACAGGCGCTCGGCGGTCTGCTGAATGCCACGCGGGCGGGCGGCACGGTCGTGCTCGTCGGGATGGGTGGCGATGCGCCGCTGCCATTGCAATTGATGGTCGCCAAGGAGCTGAACCTGCGAGGTGCGTTCCGTTTCCATGAAGAATTTGCCACGGCCGCGCGGGCCATATCCGATGGCCGTATCGACCTCGCCCCGCTGTTGACCGGCGTGCACGACGCGGACGATGCGGTCGCGGCCTTCGACCTCGCGGCCGACAAATCCCGCGCCATGAAGGTGCAGATACGTTTTCACGGCGGCTGACACGCCTCATTCACCCCAGAGGGAGGAGACCTCGATGACCTACAAGACCCTGCTCACCAGTGCGCTGGCCGTTGGCCTGACGGCGATGGCCGCCAATGCACAGGACTACAGCTTCCGCTTCCAGTCGTCCGACCCGGCGGGCAACCCGAATTTCGAGTTTCAGCAAGGCTGGACCGAGACGCTGAAGGAGATGAGCGACGGAAACGTCGTCGTCGAACTGCTGCCGGTCGGCTCCATCGTCGATTACAAGGAAACACAGGATGCCGTCGGCGCGGGTATCATCGACGGGCACATCACCGACACGTCCTATTTCGCCGGAAAGGACCCGGCCTTCGGCCTGATCGCCAACCCCGTCGGAGCATGGTCCGACCCCGCGGAGATGATCGACTTCGTCGAGAACGGCGGCGGCAAGGAGCTGATGAACGAACTGCTGAACCCCTATGGCCTTGAATTCATCGGCGTCTCCACGCCCGGGCTCGAGGCGTTCGTTTCCAAGGTGCCGCTCGAAGGCGTGGACGATCTCCAGGGTTTGAAAGTCCGCAGCCCCGAGGGATTGATCGCGAACGTGTTCCGTGCGGCAGGTGCCGCCCCGGTGAACCTGCCGGCATCCGAAGTCTATACGTCGCTCGACAAGGGTGTGATCGACGCGGCCGACTACTCGGTGTTCTCGGTCAACCAGGAAGTCGGAATGAACGAAGTCGCGACGCATCCGGTCTATCCGGGCTTCCACTCGTTACCGCTGGTCGAGGTGTCGATGAACAAGGCTCGCTGGGACGAACTTCCCGATGACATCAAGGAACTGTTCCACACCTCGATCAAGGAGTTCCAGCAGACCCAGGTCAACTCGCTGAAGGAGCGCGATCTGGCGGCGGTCGAGGCCGCGAAGGCCGAAGGCGAGGTGACCGTGCACGATTGGTCCGCGGAAGAGCGCGCCAAGTTCCGTGGCATCGCACAAGGCGAATGGGAAAAGGTCGCCAGCCAGTCCGAAGCTGCGCAGAAGGTCTATGACGGCCTGAACAGCTATCTGGAATCCAAGGGCCTGATCGAGTGAACCCGAACGGGGCGGAAGCACATCCCGCCCCGTGACGCAAATGCCGGGGGGAGGAGACCCATGAGCGATCTTACCAAGCGAGCGATCCCGGAAGCGGGCATCCTCGGGCGCATCATAGACAAAATTGCCTATGTCTTCGCAGCCGGGATCGTCCTGGCTGCGTGCATCCTGCTGCTGGAAGTCTTCCTCCGCTACGTGTTCAACAGCCCGACGCTCTGGGCGCACGAGACGACGACGTTCCTGTGCGGCCTCGCCTTTCTCTACGGTGGGCTGCTCTGCGTGTCGCGCGACAGCCACATCCGCGTCGTCCTGCTCTACGACGCCGTGGGACCGCGTGCTCGACGCTGGCTGAACGTCATCCTGTCGATCCTGTCCCTGATCGCTACGGGATTCTTCGCGTTCGCCGCGTGGATCGTCGTGACCAAGGCGTACTGGACCCCGACCGGCGCGTTCCGCATGGAAACCTCGGGATCAGCATGGAACCCGCCGACACCGGCCCTTGTGAAGGGATTTCTGCTCATCATCATCCTTCTGATGATGGTCCAGTTCCTGATCCTGTCGGTCAAATACTTCCGCATGCCTGCAGACCGCGTCCTGGAGACCGAAGAATGAGCGCCATCCTCGATTTCGCGGCCATAGGTATCGGCCCGCTGACCCTGTGGATGTTCGGCCTCATGGTCGTCCTGCTTCTGACGGGCATGCCGCTTGCCTTCGTCACGTTGCTGGTCGCCTTGGTCTTTGCGATCATGGGCTACGGCACCATGTCCGTACCGATCATCACCTCGCGCATCTATACCTTCGTCGAAAGCTTCGTTTTCGTTTCGGTCCCGATGTTCGTCCTGATGGCGGCATTGCTGGACAGGTCCGGCATCGCCCGCGACTTGTTCGACGCGATGAAGCTGGTCGGTGGACGGCTGCGGGGCGGCGTGGCCGTTCAGACGATCTTCGTTGCGGTCATCCTTGCCGCGATGTCGGGCATCATTGGTGGCGAGATCGTGCTCCTTGGCTTGATCGCGCTCCCCCAGATGCTCCGCCAGGGGTACGATCGAAAGCTTGCCATCGGCGTCGTCTGCGCCGGCGGCTCGCTTGGAACGATGGTGCCGCCGTCCATCGTCCTGATCATCTATGGCCTCACGGCCAACGTCTCGATCGGGGATCTTTTCACCGCGGCGTTCCTCCCGGGCTTCATGCTGGCGATGTTCTACGTCATTTACATTCTTGTCCGGTCCTACACGAATCCCAATATCGCTCCCCTGCCGGATCCGGAGCCCATGCCCAACTCCGAGAAGATCAAGCTTCTCAAGGGGCTTATCCTGCCGTTCCTCGTGGTGTTCTTCGTCCTGGGGTCGATCTATGCGGGGATCGCTTCGGTGACCGAGGCGTCCGCCGTCGGCGTCGGTGGCGTGCTTCTCTCGACGTTGCTCCGGGGGGAATTCACTTTCGCCATGCTGCGTGACAGCGCGATGCAGACACTGGCCACCGTCGGCATGATCGTCTGGATCGGCATCGGAGCCACGGCGCTGGTGGGCGTCTACAACCTGATGGGCGGGATCCGTTTTATCTCGGACCTGATGACGGGGCTGTCCGACAATCCCACGGTCATCGTGCTCGTGATGATGGCGATCCTCTTCGTACTGGGCGCGTTCCTCGACTGGGTCGGCATCGCCCTGCTCACGATGCCGATATTCGTGCCGATCATCAAATCCATGGGGCTCGATCCAGTGTGGTTCGGCGTGCTCTTCGCCATGAACATGCAGGTCTCGTTCCTGTCCCCACCCTTCGGCCCCGCTGCGTTCTACCTGAAGTCGGTCGCACCGCCCGAAATATCGCTCGGCGAAATCTTCCGGGCGCTCCTACCGTTCATCGCCCTGCAGATCTTGGCGGTCGGTCTATTGATAGCCTTTCCCGGCATCACGGGGCGCTGAGGAACTGGCCGGGAAAGCCTCGTCAACCATCCTTGGCTCGACTGATCGGGATCAACCAAAAGCGGCATGTGGCAAATGAACTTGAGAGTGTTTGAACAGTAAGCTTAATTTGTGTCTCGGATCCGCATCCCCCGAACCGAGGAAGATCAAGATTGATATCATACGAACAAACTTAAAGCTCTCGAGCGCGGAATGGCAGCTTGAACTGTCAAGAGGATTCCATGATGCGCTTGAGCGTATGTGGGTGAATATCACCCTCCCGAAGAACGCCGATACGCCAACCCGCTAATTAACCAGATTGCGCAGAGCCCGCATCACAATCCCGGCAATCTTTGCTAAAGGCGACACTTTGGATCATTTGGTCCCGTTTATGGGCCTTCGGCTCTATAAATTGAAGCCTATCACCAATTTTGTGTCGCACGCCGGTATTCTCATTAAGGACAATCTTAATTGGGGTGTAACATCTGAACCGGCCTGGAGATATTTGAAAGCCCTTTCCCTAGGCGGTAGGTATTAGCACTGGACGATCCGTCGATGTGAACGATTGCAACATTCCTGGCCTATGGTTTTAGTCACGATGAGCCGTGGGCGGACTACAAGACGCTGCGAGCTTGTTGCCGTTTCCAAGCAATCACCACCGGAAATACTTTGTTGTCGGGCCAGGTCAGGTGCAACTTCTGCAGCGGCCACATGACCGTCGGGAAGACTACGAAAACCGTCAGCGGGGCCAGTGCCTGTAAGACGGGAGAAACATCTGCCGAGATAGCCAAAGCGTACTGCAATCCGAGTCGCAGGAACACGCCAACTCAAGTGTTAGCTGCGACATGATGCCGAGCAAATCCTTCCAAACCTCTACCACGCCATGATTCAGGACGGACCCTGCGAGACCTTCCGCCAGGAGTTCGAGGCGCGCCTTCGCGCCGAGCAATCAACGATCGGCGATAACCTGAAGCTGCGAGACAAGATGATCGCCGAGCATCAGGCGAAGGTGGACAACATCTTTTCGGCCATTGAGACAGGCGAGTTTTCCCCGACTCTCGTCGCGCGCCTGAATACCCTCCAAGCCGAGCTCGATCAGATGAAGAGCCAGCGGTAGGCGGCCACGCCGACCCAGGTGGAACTGCCCGACGATCTGCCGACTCTCTACCGCGCCCATATTGGGAATCTCATCGGGATGCTGTCGGAGCCCTCCGTGCGGGACCGCGCCTCTGACGAGCTGCGCGAGCTGATTTCCGCAATCGTTGTCCGTCCCCGCCCGGGCGGCGGACACGAGGTCGAGCTGGAAGGTAAGCTGCCGGAGATGCTCGCAAAAACAAAGGCCGCCGGAGGGGCGGGCTTTCGCTCGAACGAGCGTTCGTTTGAGCTGGTTGCGGGAGCACGCATTGGACTCAACCGATCGTCCTCGGTGCTCTTCGGGTAATACTAAGGCGGGGCCGGCGAGAGGTATCGGCCTTCCTATATGCGGAGGTCATTCCTCCGCTGCGCCTCCAAGTGCGTCGCCTTTCGGCATAGTTCTGTCAGAGCCGTTCCGCCCGACGGGTTTCTCGGCGGCCAAGGCCTCGGCCCTCGCCGCTTCCTCGGCGGTAAGGGCGTCTTCCTCGTCCGCCTCGGCATGCATCTCGTCGACGATCTCGGGGCGCAGCAGGTGCTTGGCGATGCGGCGGCGGTTGGGCGCTGTCGCCACACGTTCGAGTGCGAAGAAGAGCGCGGCGAGCGGGTCCTCGTCCATCGCCGCGATCAGTTCGGGCATCGTGTCGGCGATTGCCTTCGCAATCAGCTTTTCCTGGTTATCCGCCTTGCGGAAGTCGCGCCGCACGGCACGCTGGAATGTGGCAAACGCACGTGCGGTCGCGTCGGACTCGCTCGGCTACGCGGCGCGCTGGCGCTCTTTGCGGAGGGTTTTGGAGTTGGCGAGCTGGGCGTCGAGGAAGTTGGTCATGGTGGTATCCTTGTAGCGAAGTGAAGGGCCCGACCGGGCACCGTTAGTGGGTCACCCTCTCGGGGTACGAAACATTTTGCTCCGACCCGTTCGATCGGTGAGCGAGATCCGCAACTTTTCTTCCACGTTTCAGATAAGCCTCTGCCCTGCCTTAGAACTTTTCGCCATCACCCCGATCCTTGCGTTCGTCTCGGCTCCCATCGTCGTCCCTTTGCATCCCCCCGTTACGCCGTTCGAGACGGCTCAGGATAGCGGGGATCGTCTGACGGATACCGGCGATCGTTTCGCGCACCTCTCGTGGCAGATGTCGGGTCGCCTCGACGATCTTTGCGTCGGCCTTCTCGATTTGCGCCATGGCCCCCGTGACCTTCGCCTGGGCTTCTGCCTTCGCCTTCTTGCGGGCTTCACCGAACAGGCGGAACCAGGCGCGCTCGAACGCATTCGCCGCACGCGCGAAGCCACGCGGTGATCGCTTTCGCAGGGTCTCGACCGTCGGCTCGCAGAGGGTTGCATCCGGTACCTTGGGTGCGTCGGTCAGAACGGGCGCGGCATCGTCATCGGCGGTCTCGACGACGAGAGCCCCGGACACAACGCCTTCGGCGACGGCAAGCACGGTTTCCGCCTCCGCTTCCCGCTCCTCGACCTTCCCCTCGCGATCGGAGAGCTTTTCTTCACGCAGGTCCAGCGCCTGCCTCTCTGCGAGCAGGCGCTGTTCCTGCTCGGCGCGCCACTTCCATGTCTTCGCGTGATACCGGCGTTTCGGACGCTCTTCCCCGTTTTCACGGGCATCGCGGCTCGCAGCGGCGGTTCGCTCTCCACGCACAAGCCCCAGATCCTTGAACCAGTGGCCGACGCTGTCCTGCGCGGCTTCGTAGTCCTTGATAAGCGGGTGGATCGATGGTTGCAGCATTCGTCGCGTCGCGGTTGCCGTCGGCACCTTCGCCCCAGGCTTCGCGATCTCAACATTCGCCCGGGGCATGATAACCGCGTGGATGTGATAGGCGGCCTCATCCCGGTCCGCACGAGCATGGATCACGTCGTCGCCAAAGTTTTCCTTTAGCCAGCCTACAGCGAGTTCGCCAAACTCCTTCTCCCGGTGGTTCTCGCCTTCGCCGAAGAAGTTCGACAGGTCGCCGGCGAACCAGTCCTTGTTGACCGTGAGGATCACCTCGCGCATGGGCCCATGCCGCGTCGGTCGCCAAGGCTGCTTCGGCCCCTCGATGAGACGGCGCTGGATATCCTTCTTGCGCTTCCGCTTCTCCAGAGCCTCGAGTTCTGCCGCGAAGTTCTTGGCCGTCATCTCGCGGATCTCAGCGAGCGCCAGCGACGCCCAGTCCTCGGGACCGATCAGCGGGGGGCCGTTCAGCTTTGTTCGCTCCCGATCAACGTGGCTGAGGTCCCCACCCTTCCGCAGGCGATGCGCCTCGTAGCTCCCAAGCTGGTGCGGGTAGAGCCCCTCGAAGCGAAGCACCACGGGGTAGTCTGTCTTGAGCTGCGAGCCGTCCATCGTTGATCTCCTGAACCGAGGAATTCAGGAGTTGTGTCGATGTCAGGCGATCGGAGAGAAAAAGAGTTGTGCGCAGTCAACCCGCGGGCTCGTGGGCGGCCGCTGAGGTCCGAAGAGAAGCATCAAGCGTATGGCTAAGCTAAAGAAGCTCCAAAAATGAAATTGACTTCCGGCGCAGCGTCGTAGTTGTCAGTGTACGCTTGGGAGAAGAAACTTCAGCCGATAGACGATATCAATCAAAAATCGCGGCCGAAGGGCGGTGAGGAGAAAGGCAGCATTGCGGCTCTACAGTCATCCCCAGGTGACGTGCCATGGAAAAGGTGCCGTTCAAACACTATGCCGTTCAGGCTTGGCGGGTATATAACGTTTCTGGCGCACAGCTCTGCATCGCGACTACGGAAAGGAACCTTATAAGCTGTTGATTGAGGTGGGACCTCCACCCTATACATCGCCTTCAAGAACATGATGTATTCTGTAAGAACAGTTTTACGCGGGAACTGAACATTGAGTGAAGCGATCCAAAAACTTTTTGAGCATGGGGCACCTTGGCTACGGGTAGACTTTCACCTACACACGCGGGCCGATAAGGAATTTCGATATGGGGGTGAGGAAAACCAGTTCATAAATAATTATGTCGACGCGTTAGAATCCACAGGAACACGGCTTGCAGTAATTACGAACCACAATAAGTTCGATTACAAAGAGTTCAAAGCGTTGCGAAAACGTGCGCGCAACGCAGGAATTGGCGTACTGCCCGGAGTAGAGTTGTCTGTAAACGACGGCGCGAACGGAATACACACCCTAATTGTATTCTCTGATGCTTGGTTGGCTGATGGCTATGATTACATAAATCAGTTTTTAAACGTAGCCTTTTCCGGGCGAGTTCCTCAGCAATACGAGAACGAGAACGGCCGAAGCAAAGATGATCTTGTTGACACCTTAAAAGAGTTAGAAAGGTATAATCGCGACTTTTTTATCCTATTCGCCCATGTCGAGAATAATAGCGGTTTATGGAGAGAGATCAGGGGCGGACGGATGGAAGAACTCGCTTCAGACCCCCTTGTTCAAAAGTATACGCTTGGTTTTCAGAAAGTGCGGACGCACGATAAACCCGACGCAGTTTGTCGCGTCAAAGTGAAGGGATGGTGGGGTGAACGCTACCCAGCTGAAGTCGAAGGGTCTGACGCGAAATCAATTGACCAGATCGGCAAAGGCCAGAAAACCTATCTTAAGCTTGGCGACTTAAGCTTTGACGCCGTAAAATTTGCACTCACAGATCATAAATTTCGAGTGTCGAAAGAGGCACCATCAGTTAACCACTCACATATTAAAGCAATTCGCTTTGAAGGCGGGGTACTAAAAGATAAACGTGTTACATTTTCACCGCATTTAAATTGCTTAATTGGCATTCAGGGGAGCGGCAAATCCTCTATTTTGGAAAGTATTCGTTACGGACTTGATATACCATTTGGCGAAATGGCCCAAGACAAAGACTATAAGGACAAACTTGTCCCTCACGTACTCAAAAGCGGAGGCAAAATTGTTCTTGAAGTCGTTGATCGGCATGGTAGAAATTTTGAAATTAGTCGTATTCATGGACAATCGCCAAATGTCTATGTCGACGGTTTCCTGCGCCCTGGAATTTCTATCGGGGAGACCGTCATAACCAAACCACTATATTTTGGCCAAAAAGACCTATCCGCTGTCGGAAGCGGCTTTGGGAATGACCTCGTAGATAAACTTATAGGCAGTGACCTGAAAGGCATCCGCCAAAAGATTAAAGAGCGAACGAACGATCTAAGTTCCTCAATTAGCGAATTCATGGAAATTAGCAGCGACGTCAATGAGTTAGAAGCTTTGCAGACCGAACTAAATAACTTGAATTTCAAACTCGAGCAATTTGACAAGCACGGACTTAAGGAAAAACTTGAAAAGCAATTAGTTTATTACAAAGACTTAGACTACTGCGAGAATATTGAGGAAACAGCTCGAGATTGGCAGAGAGTAATTGACAGATTCGCAATCAAAGCTGAGGAAGAGTTTAATCTTATTGAGGATCGCAAATCTGATTATAACTTTGAGTTCTTCATTGGCTATACCGCGAAGCTACGTGAACTAAAGAGTATATCTATAATGGCCAAAGCCATTTCAGCTAAGATACTACTTATAACATCTGAACTTGACAGACTTCATCAAGAACTAAGGGACAGCCGTGACAGCCTCAAAGAAGAGTTTGCTGAAACGGAACGGAACTTGGTTGTGGCGTTGGAGCAGCAAGGAGTAAGCTCAATTGAGCCCGACGCCTACATTCAACTTACCCAACGCAAGCAGGAACTTGAAGCGCAAATCGCTGAAGTGACTAAGCGCACTCAAAAGAAGAAGTCGAGATTCGACGCTGTTGAGGTTGCGCTGGCTTCGGTCAATGATGCTTGGCATGAAGAGTTCTTGCTTATTTCCGGCGAGTTAGAAAAAATTAACAAATCTCAGACTGCTTTGAAGGTCGAAGCCGAGTTTAGCGGTGACAAGAAAGCTTTCAAAGACCGCTTTGAGCAGGTGCTTCGCGGAAGTGGCATTCGTAGAGAACACTACGAGAATCTTGCTGCTGCTTATCCAAATTTTGGTGAAGTTTTCCGAGATCTGGACTCGGCATCAACTCTTGCAAAGACGAAATCGGAAGACTTCAAGAATCTATTTCTCGCAAATCTATACGCCCTTCTATCGTATCAGGTGCCGAATAGTTATTCAGTGACATACCATGGCAAAGCTCTTTCATCCCATTCCCTTGGTCAACGGGCATCTGCGATGATGCTTTTTCTATTGAGCCAAGAGGGCAACGATCTATTGCTAATTGATCAACCAGAAGATGATCTCGATAGTCAGACCGTGTATGAGGAAGTAGTAAAATTACTTCGCAAGTTAAAGCCTGATCGTCAATTTATCTTCGCAACCCACAACGCGAATTTTCCGGTCCTTGGAGATTCTGAGACTATCACCACTTGCAGCGCCACTGATGAAGAAATTTCAGTATCAACAGGCAACATTGACGACAAAGCTTGTCAAACGAGCGTAATATCTATTATGGAAGGCGGCCCTGAAGCTTTCGATCGGCGTAAAACGATTTATCAAATATGGAAAGCAGATGCAAATTAAAGGTTACTTTACAAAACTTAATTTTAGCCCTCGCTTTTCAATTATGCCTGCGTTTTTTCCGTAATGCTCCTATATGGATGGTTCGAGAGTTTTTAAAGATTATTCTTGGGACACTGATGGCGGACTCGACCACCGTCTTTGCCGGTGAGATCTCTCATCGGTAATATGGAGCAAAGCGGAGTACCGCTTCACCTTTGCCGTGAAGCCTTGGATTGCGAAAGCAGCCCAGCGATTGCCCAGGTCAATACTCACTAATCAGCTGGCACTCCGGCCCTTCGGGCCTGCGTTCCAGCTGTCGTTCGCCAGGGGTTGCACCCCTGGACCCCGGCGCCGCTGACGCGACGCCAAGGGAGACGCGCCGCTCTCCCTGACCCTCTCGGGGCCTTCGGCCGGACCAGAGGGCGCACCGCCCCTCTGGACACCCCGGGCAGGGTCGTTGCTCGCCGCTCCCCCTGCACCCCCTGAAGCGTCCCCCGACGGGCTCGGGGGCGTTCCGCTCGCCCCCAAGGCCCCAGGCTCCCGGAGGATGCCGCTCCGCGCGCCCTCCGAACCTCCCCCGCTCTCAGGGAGGCCGTTCGCACACCTCCCCGAACCCCTCTGAGCATGAGATCGACTGCGCGATGTCCCCGCCGCCTGTTCGGTCGCCGCGGTCTGCCTATCGGGACCGCACCGGCCGCCATCCGGCCGCGACCGCTTCGCTCTCATCGCAGAACCACTGCTCTGCCTCGGTCTCGTCAATCTGCGTTCGGCTGAGTACTTGGACCATGGCGTGTGGTAGATCTTCTCACCGCCCCCGCCGATATTGTCATTGATCGGACATCCCGGACGGGGTGAGGCCGCCGCGGCGCGCTCCCATCTGTTGGACCGGTAGTCCCACGGCGTCTGCGGATCGGCACCGTCCCGCCAGAGCCCAAGCCCCGCTGCGTCGACATCGACATACTCGGTGAACGCCCAGGCCAGTCCCTCCGCGGCAAGAGCTTCGCCCGCGTCGACAACGCCCGCGTAGCAGATCGAGACCAGCCGTCCGTAGGCATCGACATCCTGCAAATCGCAGCGGATCTCCCGGCCTTCCACCAGGTCGGCCAGTCGATCACGCGCCGCGTCGTCGCAACTCCAGCGCCCGCCGGTGGGCAACTCGCAGCGTTGCCCATCCTCGGGGGCGTCGACGCCATGTATCCGCACCGGCACGACGCCGAGCTTGATCGTGTCGCCGTCGGTAACCTCCGCGCTGCCAGTGAGAACCGCGGCGTCGGCCCCGATAGGGGAAAGGCTGAAGCTCGTAGCGAATGCAACGGCTGCCGCCATTCGAGGCATCAGACGCCGCATTCGCGCCTGTTTCAGCCGTCCTACACCCATACCGGTCTCACCCGTTTCCACCGAGCCACTGCCGCGCAACATCGCAGAGAAGTCTTATCCCAGCCTCAAGCCATCTGGCACCCCAGGAACTCCAGCACAAAGGAGAAGGCCAGCACCCTCCGTCGTGCGCGCGTCTTGTGACGCGCACGACGGAGGGTCCCGGCCGAGTGAGAGAGAAAGAAGAAGGTAGGGACCCAGGCCGGACGCGTCGGACATCCACCAACCCATGGAGCCGACATGCTCGACGATACCACCAGCACCAAGATCACCACGACCACCGCGTGGCAGGACCACGTGAGCTACGGAGACATCGTCTCCTTCCGCTTTCCCCTCGCCGAAGAGGACAGCACCGAGGACCCCAAGTCGCGGCCCTGCCTCGTTCTCGATATCGAGCGGCTCGGCAGCCAGCGATACGCGCTGCTCGCCTACGGCACGACGTCCTACCGCCGCTCGAACGTCGGCTACGAGATCCATGTCCGTCGCCGCGCGGAATACCTCCCTGCCGGGCTCAACGAGCCGACGCGTTTCGTCGGTGCCCGCCGCATGTTCGTACCGCTCAACCACAGCGGCTTCGACATTTGCCGCACGACTGGCTCAGCCGTCCTTGGCCGCCTCGACGGTGCGCCATTCGCCGCCATGAACGCGGTACGGGGCCGCATCCATGCCGAGGCCGACATCGCGGCCGATCGACGGTCGAGGCGGCGTCGCTGGCTGCGGCGCGACCGCGACTTCACCGTCGAGAGCCGCGGGCCGCGACGAGAGAGCACGGGCGGAAAGGCGGTGCAGGGATGAGCGCTCTGCCCCCCAAGAACCCGTTCGCAAAGCTCGTCGATCTGACAAGATCCGCCATCTTCTGGAGGAACGACTTGGATCAGCATCTTCGAAGCAACGTCCTCCCATATCTCGACAGTTCTGCACAGGAATACGTCCGAGATCTCCTCGATACTCTCGACGAGGAGGAGGGCATCACCCCCGATCTCGCCATCTTCACCGACATTGCCGTCGTGGAGATCCGGAAAGCAATCGCAGCTGGGACGTCCAAGAAGCAGGTCCCCATTCCAAGGGAACTCCTGATTGGCTGCAAGGAAGCCTACGATATCGAGACGGTGCTCTCTCCGGAAGCCGAAGCCCTGACGGCCGCTCTGCCGCGGATCGAGACGTTCTACAATGCGACGCGCCAGGCCATCGACTACGCAGAGGCGATCCGGCTCAGCATGAGGATGCTCGATCTCAACTGACCCAACGGCACCCCGCGGGGTGCCGTCCTTGAGGCCCCTCGGGGCCCTACTGCCGGGACTGGATCACCCGGCAGAAGGCGCGCCGGCACCCACACCCTCCGTCGCTGCTACCGACGACGCCGGCGCGCCACCTCAACCTTAGCCAAGGTGGAGGGCGAAGAGCCGAAGTTCGGTGCATAAGTCGCGAACGACGGCGATGCACTATAACAGGTTGCGCGCCTCCCACCGTAGTGCCATCAACTAATTCGAGCGCGTGGGCAGATTTTACCGTTGTGTGTTCGCGACGGATGACACCACCGTTAGGTGGATATGCCCTATTCGGGTTTCCTTCAGCATATCTTATGTGACCCTTCGGTTGCCTGAGAGTGCCCACGTGCTCACCAAGACAGATATTTCGTGGATCACATGAGCTCTTTATCCAGAATAAAATTATGCAAAAATATCTCCGATATTGCTTATCTCATTGGATATCAGCCAAAGAAATTATCCTACATTCTCTATAAAATTCCAGACTCATCCAAGTACATAGAGTTCGAAATTCCAAAGGCGACTAAGGGTGTTCGAAAGATATCCGCTCCGATTCCTGAACTCAAACTCGCCCAAAGTAGATTAGCCCGCGTTCTGCAAGATTGCCTTGTCGAAATTGAGGGTAAGCAAATCAGTCGCAAGGACTGCATTGTTTCTCACGGGTTCAAGCGGAATTTGTCAATCTCAACTAATGGAGCCCGACATGTCGATCGAAAGTGGATTCTGAATTTCGACCTTAAAGACTTTTTCCCTTCGATAAATTTCGGCAGAGTGCGCGGATTTTTTATAAAGAACAAGCACTTCTTGCTGGATGAGAAGGCCGCCACTATATTCGCACAATTGGCCTGCAATAATAGTATCCTTCCACAAGGAGCTCCTACGTCGCCGGTAATATCCAATCTCATAGCCAACCACTTGGATATAAGACTCTCAAAAGTCGCCACGAAGAACAGATGCACTTACACACGTTATGCTGACGACATTACCTTCTCAACCAATAAAAGCGTATTTCCAAAATATATAGCGATCGACCGTGAAAATGGTACCTCATCTGGAGACTGGAGACTATCCAAGAAAATCCTCTCCGAAGTCAAAAGATCGGGCTTTGAAGTAAATCCTGACAAAACTCGAATGCTTTTCAAAAGGTCTCGACAAGACGTAACCGGGCTTGTCGTTAATGAAAAAGTTAACGTTAAGCGCGAGTACTATAAGCAGGTCAGAGCTCAAGTACATAGCTTCATCAAAGATGACATTTGCTTTAAGCCGGTTACGATCGGAGGAGCGGAAAGCAAGGCTGCAGTGTCAGGGGCCGCACTCCAAGGTATGCTTAGTCACATTTTTTGGGTCAAGGGTGCCGAATACAATTACAGGAGGTTCAGTAAATTAGAAGGACCTAAGGAACCAGCTTTCTACAGAGATTATCGACGCTTTCTCGATTACACGAGTTTTGTAGCGTCCCCTCAGCCCGTGGTTATTTGCGAGGGAGTAACTGATAATATTTATGTCCAGTGCGCCATCAAACGCAGCACAGTCGCACGACCAAAACTACAAGATGCTGGGTCACCAAGTGGCTTGGCCATTAGGCTTTTTCAGTATGCGAAGATTGACAGCGAATTAAGAGTCCCAAGCTCGGTTCAGCACCTCAACGGTGGCACCGGAGACCTGAAAGGGCTTATCCATAAGTATAAGAGTCGTACAGGCAATTTATCCCACAAAGGATTTGTGTCTCCGGTTATCCTCTTAGTCGATAATGATCAAGGTTCGAGAGACGGCCTGTGGGGGGCGGTTAAAACGGCATCAGGATCAAAGGTGACTGTCGACGGGACAGCGCGATTTTATCACGTCACTAAAAATCTCTACGTTATACCAACCCCTAAATTGGCTGGCGGGAAGGATAGCATGATCGAAGACTTTCTTCCTAAGCCAGTCGTAAGTCAGGTTCTTGGTGGAAAGACATTCAACCCGGACGAAAAAACCTTCGACAGAAATAAACACTATGGAAAACGGATATTGGCCGAGAAAGTTTCGAAAAACCAAGAAAACATAGACTTCAATTCTTTCTCAGAAATTCTTAATATACTGGAGGATGTCTTGAACCACTTCTCGGCGTTTCCGCGTACTCAAGGGCGCGTCAAACTTTGACGTTGACCTGCACCAATTTCGAGCTGCTTCCAGCTTTTCGACACGCATCCTACGAAAATTAGGCTTTAGCGAGACCGAATGCGTCCATATACGAAGGAGACCATTATTCCGCTGCGCCATCAGTCATGTTCGCTTACCGTTGATCATTATTATTTCTGCATCGCTCCGTTCTACCGCCACCCCTCGGCGACGACTTCCAGCGCGTCATTCGGCAGCGGCCGGTTCAGCACACGCGCCTCGTCGAAGGGCGTCGTGAGCCAAGTTTCCCATTCCGCTGGCTTGGTAAGGATCACCGGCATGGACCGGGACGGATCGCTCCGACGATGAAGTTCGCTTCCGTAGTCAGGAAGTCGTGAGATCGGCCTCGACCTCTTTGATCGTCCGCACGGAGGTCCAGCGCCTCCAGGTCCCCGCGAAGAACATCAGGGGTCGATCCTCGCCGCGCGCGAACCAGACGGGGGTTCGCGACTTGTCGGGCTCGACCCGGTATTCGGAGAAGCTGGTGAACTTCACGAGGCCGCCATGCTCGGGGCCGAGCCAGAGCGGCCAGTGCGGTGACCCGAGGTCGCGGATATTGGTCACGCCCGGATCGGCCTTGCGGTTCTTCAGGGCAAAGCTTGGCGATGGCATGCCCCACCGCATCGTCGTCATCTTCTGGCCCTCATCGCCCATGCGGATGACGGGCGCTGTATGGTCGGGGAAGATCGCGGGCTGAGGCGCAAGATTGCCGGTGCTGTCGGCCCAGACTTTTGCGATCTCGCGGATCGCCACTTGGCCTTTCGTCAGAGAATAGTGATTGCAGATCGACCAGCCCTTCGCCGGCAGCGCGACGGTCACCACGGCGCTCCGACGATGACATCACGGCTTGCGGACGGAGCCAAGCTGCATCGCCGACCGTGCCCCGCGATCTCGCTACGCCCGACACTCTCGTGCTACCCGTTGCGACACCTGCACTCAGTCTCCGGCGGCATCACCGATCCTCGCCGGCGATGCTCGTCACCTGGCATGCTCATCCGGCCGAGGCACAGGCTGCCCCGAAGCCTGCTTCGCTGTGAACCGCCGCATACCCCCGGCGATAGCGTCGCCGATAAGCCTCCGTAAAGGAGCGCCGCTGTAACATAGCGTAGCAGGATTACACTACAGCACACCACGGAGGCATCATGGCCGAAGCATCGTCGACGCAGAGAGGCAAAGCCACCAGAGAGGCGGTGTTCGCTGCTGCAAATCAGCTGGACGCCGACGGCACACCGCCGACCGTCGAGAAGGTGGGGAAGATTACTGGCGGTTCGTTCAGCACGATCACGAAGCATCTGCGAGCCTGGCGCGAGGAACGGGCCGCGAAGGCAGAGTTGATGACCGCCGTTCCCGATATGCCCGCAGAGATGACGGCACTTTGGGCCCAGCTCTGGCGTCTTGCCGAGGCCGAACATCAGGAACGGCGCGACGCTTGGCATCATATCCGGCGCGCTCTCGAGGTCGAGATCTCAGAGCGCGACAAGGAGATCGCCCGACTTGAGGCGCTGACCGCCGAGAACCATGCCACAATAGAGCAGCTCACCGAACGCGCGAAGGCCGCGGAAGCCCGGACGGTATCGTTCGGCGGCCTCGGTTATGTGACCTGGCCAGCGGTCAATGCCGGTGGTCCTGAACTGCCATGGACCTTGTTCGACGGGGTGGAGATCGCCGCAGATCTTCATGTCCGCTCAGACGCAGTCTCCGAGGCGCTCCCCGAGGAGAGCGCTTCGGAGACTGCTCAGGAAGCTCAAGCAATAGACGATTGATCTGAACGAGACTGACGATCGCGCCCCCACAGAAAGCGCCCGCGGGTCTCCCCACGGGCGCCGGTGGCCAAAGCTGTGCTGCGGTCTCGGTTGGGCGTCCGCCATGTCGGTTGTGTGGTGCCCGAACTGGAAAGGACTCCGCCGATGCCGCTCGACAGACTGATCGACCTTCTCGCAGAAGCCGCGGTCCGCAAGCTCTCGCAGGAGCGGGAGAAGCAGGAAGCGATGCCTGACGCGATAATCACAACCTACAGGGGAATGCGGCCATACGATGTCCTCATTTGCCTGCGACATATTTTTCAACCGCGCCGTGCCGACGGCAGAACGACGATGGGAAGACCATGACCGACCGAACCAACGCCCTGCTCTACCTGCGTACGGCACACGCGAATGAGGGTGCCATCGCAGAGCAGCGGCATCGGTGCACCGCTCTCGCCGCAGCGCAGGGCTGGAAGGTCATTCATGCCGTCGTCGCCAACGGCGTCAGCGGAGCGGGAGACGCTCCCGGTCTCACGATCCTCCGGGATCGGATCGCAAGCGGCGAGGCGCAGGCCGTCATCGCAATCGACCCGACGCGCATTTCACGCGATCCCGAGAAGCTTCTGGCTTTCGAGCGATTCTGCACGCAAAACGATGCCGACTTATCCTTCGTCGAGCCGGCCGCCAATCTGGGAAGCCTGCGGGCTCCTTTCAGCGACGGCGGAAAGTCCGCCCCCGACATGACCAACGACACCGACCGTCAGAGCGGTTTCCAACCCCCGGAGTTTCGCCTGTGACAAATCACGCCAACGCCGCCACTCCCCGCCGGGTCGCGCTCTACGCCCGCTACTCGACCGACTTGCAGAACCCGATGTCGGTCGAGGACCAGTTTCGTCAGGCGGAGCGCTACGCACGGCAGCAGGGCTGGACGATCGTCGAGCGCTTCTCGGACAGCGCGATCAGCGGCACGGCGGCACGGACCCGGCCGGACTTCACGCGCCTGAAGGACGCGCTTCACACAGGGGCGTTCGACATCGTCCTCGCCGAGTCCCTCGACCGGATTTCCCGCGACCAAGAGCATCTCGCCGGCTTCTACAAGGCCGCGAAGACCGCACGTGTCGAGATCCACACGGTCGGGCGCGGCAAGGTGGATGCGCTTACGCTGGGGCTCTCGTCGATGATGAGCGCCATGTTCCTCGAGGAACTCTCGGACAAGGTGCGCCGCGGCATCGAGGGCAAGGTTCTGAAGGGCCTGAGCGGCGGCGGCCGCATCTACGGATACCGCCCCGGCACCGACGAGCGCGGTGCCCCGGTGAAGGGCACCCTGGCCATCGACGAGATCGAGGCAGCCGTCGTGCGGAGCATCTTCCGCGACTACGCCGCCGGCGTCTCGCCCATCAAGATCGCCAGCCGCCTCAACGAGGAGGGCATCCCCTCCCCGTCCGTGGGTTCGAAGCGCAAGTCGTCGGGGCACTGGAAGCAGAACACGATCAACGGCAACGCCGCGCGCGGCACCGGCATTCTGAACAACGAGCTCTATGTCGGGCGGCGGATCTGGAACCGGCTGTCCTACACGAAGCACCACCAGACCGAGAAGAAGCGCTCGACGCTGAACCCCGAGAGCGAGTGGCACATCGTCGAGGTGCCTGAGCTCAGGATCGTCAGCCAAGAGCTCTGGGATGCCGTGAAGGCGCGTCAGGCGTCGCAGACGAAGCGGCGGTTGAAGGTGGAGACCACCGACCGGAACCGTCTGTCGTCGGGCCAGACGCTCCGGCGCCGAAAGTATCTGCTGTCGGGACTCCTGCACTGTAGCCTCTGTGGCGGACGAATGACCGTCGCCGGGTCGGGCAAATACAAGACCTACTACTGCGCCGACGCCAAGGAGAAGGGCCCGAGCGTCTGCACCGGGTTCCAGGGCCTCCGAGAGAGCGTCGCCCTGCCCTTGGTCCTGTCTGCCCTGCGGGCCGATCTGATGAAGCCCGAGGCCTATGCAAGGTTCCGCGACCGCGTGCACCACCAGCTGAAGGCATCCCAAGGCACGGCCGAGGACATGCTGCGCCTTCACGACGCGCGGGTGAGGCAGCTGGAGGTGGAACAACGCAACTTGGTTGCTCTGGCGAAGCAGGGGCTGGGCTCGGAATCGCTCGTCGCCGAACTCCAGAAGATCGATGCCGACCTCGCGCGCCTCGCAGCCACCCGCGACGACATCGTCCCGCCGGACATCGAGCTGCCCGAGGGTCTGCCCGAGCTCTATCAGGAGATGGTCGGGAACCTTGCAGCGAGCCTCTCCGAGGAGAGCGTTGTCGGACGCGCGGCCGACGAGCTGCATGAGCTGATCGACCGGATCGACGTCGATTGGGACGAAGAGGCGAAGGCTCATCGCTTGATCATCGAGGGTAATCTGCTGGAGATGCTACACAAATCGGCGCCGAGTGAGCTCGACGCCGTTCGTGGTAGTGCGATTTTCGCGGAAGTTGGTTGCGGGAGTAGGATTTGAACCTACGACCTTCAGGTTATGAGCCTGACGAGCTACCGGACTGCTCCATCCCGCGCCGGATGACGGTGCGCAGGTATGCGCGGTCCCGTCGATCATTCTGGGTTTCGGTGGCGGTAGGATCCGGCACCATCATCGTTTCAGAGAGATCATCGGAGCTTCTCGTTAGGTTTGGCGGCGACCTACTCTCCCACGTCTTGAGACGCAGTACCATCGGCGCAACGGCACTTAACTGCCGAGTTCGGGATGGGATCGGGTGTTTTGCTCGCGCTGTGACCACCAAACCGAAAGAGAAGCTTCTGTCCGTTCCGCTTGTTTGAGCGGGCAGGACATCCATCAGTTCCAAGTCGTGTACACTTCGGTGTATGCTTTTGGTCCAGCCAATCTTCTACTGGATCAAATCAAGCCTATCGGACAATTAGTACCGGTCAACTGAGCACATTGCTGCGCTTACATCTCCGGCCTATCGACGTGGTGGTCTACCACGGTCCTCAGGGATACCTTGTTTCGAGGGGGGCTTCCCGCTTAGATGCCTTCAGCGGTTATCCTTTCCGATCATAGCTACCCAGCACTGCCATTGGCATGACAACTGGTCCACCAGTGGATCGTTCACCCCGGTCCTCTCGTACTAGGGGCAACTCCTCTCAAGTATCCTACACCCACGGCAGATAGGGACCGAACTGTCTCACGACGTTCTAAACCCAGCTCACGTACCTCTTTAAACGGCGAACAGCCGTACCCTTGGGACCTGCTCCAGCCCCAGGATGAGATGAGCCGACATCGAGGTGCCAAACGGTGCCGTCGATATGGACTCTTGGGCACCATCAGCCTGTTATCCCCGGCGTACCTTTTATCCGTTGAGCGATGGCCCTTCCACGCGGGACCACCGGATCACTATGGCCGTCTTTCGACTCTGCTCGACTTGTCAGTCTCGCAGTCAGGCTGGCTTCTGCCATTGCACTCAACGAGCGATTTCCGACCGCTCTGAGCCAACCTTCGCACGCCTCCGTTACTCTTTGGGAGGCGACCGCCCCAGTCAAACTACCCGCCACACAGGGTCCCGGATCCGGATAACGGACCGCGGTTAGACATCAAGCAAGGCAAGGGTGGTATCTCAAGGATGGCTCCACCGCGACTGGCGTCACGGCTTCAAAGCCTACCACCTATCCTGCACATGCCTGGCCTGATGCCAGTGTGAAGCTGTAGTAAAGGTGCACGGGGTCTTTCCGTCTAACCGCGGGAAGCCTGCATCTTGACAGGCAATTCAATTTCGCTGAGTCGATGTTGGAGACAGCGGGGAAGTCGTTACGCCATTCGTGCAGGTCGGAACTTACCCGACAAGGAATTTCGCTACCTTAGGACCGTTATAGTTACGGCCGCCGTTTACCGGGGCTTCAATTCAAGGCTTGCACCTCTCCTTTTAACCTTCCGGCACCGGGCAGGCGTCAGACCCTATACGTCGTCTTGCGACTTCGCAGAGCCCTGTGTTTTTAGTAAACAGTCGCCACCCCCTGGTTTGTGCCCCCAGCCACTAGTTGCCTAGAAACTGGGCCTCCTTCTCGCGAACTTACGGAGGT